>NZ_JBHILT010000188.1:376-783 GCF_042193405.1 Bartonella sp. TT110JLCBS | reverse complement strand
ACTTCTTGTAGCAAGCCGGTACCATCATCATATCTGCCAGCCCCTAATGATGCGACAGCTCTTTCATTAAGACGATTCATAAGAGTCATTTTAATCCTTTCTTTCCTCATTTTTACCCACACACCAGCCCCGCTTTTGACGTGCAAGCAAGTGATATGAATTGATTCAATCTGAGAGGGTTTGTGATGAGAAAATCTTACTATATTCGGAGTTATGGTTCAAGTTGAAAAATGATGATTTATTATTATAAATCAATGTGTTGCCAGACCCCGGAATACTAATGCGAGGGCGCTCGCAACCGGTGGGGACATCAAGTGAAAGCCAAAAATCTACATTTTTACGATATTTCTTTAGGCCAAAAAATTCGCTTCAGAAGAAACGTCATGGGTTTTTCTCAAAAACAATTA
>NZ_JBHILT010000188.1:0-338 GCF_042193405.1 Bartonella sp. TT110JLCBS | reverse complement strand
ATCCAAAAGTATGAAAAAGGCTTAAATCGCGTAAGTGCAAGACGTTTACAGGAAATTGCTCATATATTAGATGTTCCCGTTTCCTTCTTTTATGCTGATAGCGCAAAAAAAGAAGAGAGCCCCTATCATTGTGATGACAGAATAGCAAGCAAAGCAGAATATTTACTTTTAAAAAATTTCAGAATACTGACCCGCAAAAAACAAAGAGCAATTTTGCAGTTGATTTCTGATGAAAAAATGACCCCTTATTTTCATAAATTCACTGAAAGGACAATCAACGTCCTTAATAATCTTGACAAGAATTGTGACTGTCTCCCCACACCTCATGAGAATGAAAA
>NZ_JBHILT010000187.1:0-783 GCF_042193405.1 Bartonella sp. TT110JLCBS | reverse complement strand
TATGGTCTGCGAGTTGATTGACGCCATTGAATTTTCTCACCAAGTTGAGGACATCTATCTCAACGATTTCAACGTCCTTCTGGACATATTTGAAATATTGCAATGTGAAGGTAGTTGTGGATGTTGCTTTGCTGCTAGGTTGCCATTCTGCCATTTCAAAGCCTTTGCATAGTCCTCTCATGGTAATGACAACACCTTCTGCTGGTGTGCCTTGCGCTTGCATTGAACTTCGTAATGAGATATCGACATCTGTGCGCCCCAACAGTGCCATCAATTCTGGAGAGCAATCAGAAATGGTCATGCTAAGCGTGAGGGTTTCAAGACCAAGATCAACCTCAATGGAGCTATCCATGCCTCCACCACGATAACTTTCAACAACCAAGTTCAAATTCGGTAATGTTACGCTTTCACATTTTGCTTGATAGGGAATGCCGTCGACAAAAATGTTAAAATATTTCAAAACTCTTGGTAAAACGGGGATAGCCATTAAAAAATCTCCTCTAAATAATCATTCACAATGCGTGAACGGAATGTGATGTGTTCTGCTGGTGTTGTTGGTGTGAATTCGACATTGAAATAGACTCTGCCGCCTTCAATGGCGCTTGCTGTATTCAACTCTAGATCAGGCGTACAACGTCCACCAAGAATGGCGCCTTGTGCTTTTAAATCACGCAAATAGGCATTGACGCTTTCACTCACGTCACTCATGTAGGTTTTTTTGATATTGCGGTCGACAGCCCATAGATGTCCGCGCAAAATGGCATCATTGATCATATCTGCGGT
>NZ_JBHILT010000186.1:156-785 GCF_042193405.1 Bartonella sp. TT110JLCBS | reverse complement strand
GATGGAACTGAGAGTGAGGAGAGCTATACAGATGTGGCTTCAGCGTTTGCCGGTGTAGGAACATCTTTCACGGATTTACATAAAGAGATTACCAATGAGATTAGCACTGCTCAGGCTGACGCGTTGTTGTGGGATAAGGCTAAAGGTGCGTTTGTAGCGACGCATGGTGAAGAGAAGACAAGCAGCAAGATCACATCGCTTGCCAATGGGTCTATAAGTAAAGACTCAAGTGATGCTGTAGCGGGTAACCAGCTATATGCTCTAGGGAGTGGTGTTGCGAAGTCTTTAGGTGGTAAAGCTAAGTATGAGAATGGCACATGGACAGCTCCTACATTCGCAGTTAAAAAGTTTTCATCTGATGGTAGTGTTACTGCCTCGAGTTATAGCGATGTCGCGTCTGCCTTTGCTGGTATTGGTGATTCATTCGATAATGTTAAAGATAAAATCGATAATGTTAAGGATGAAATTACCGAAGAGATTACCAATGAAATTAGCACTGCTCAGGCTGATGCGTTGTTGTGGGATAACTCCAAAGGTGCATTTGTAGCGACACATGGTGAAGAGAAGACAAGCAGCAAGATCACATCGCTTGCCAATGGGTCTATAAGTAAAGACTCAAGTGATGCTGT
>NZ_JBHILT010000185.1:0-795 GCF_042193405.1 Bartonella sp. TT110JLCBS | reverse complement strand
TGAGAGCAAAGTAGCGCCATCATTATTGTGCTAATTCCCAATGTTGGCGATAATTCTTACATTTTAGAATGTTCATAAAAAACATTTTTAGTCTTTTCTTTCACAGTTTTTATCCACATGCCAATTGCGCTTGTTATGTGCAAGCCAATGGATTTATTGATTCAACCTCAAGAGATCTGAAACGATAAAACCCTACGCCATTCGAGATTCTTACTATAATATGAATAACGATATATTATCTTTATAAATCAATATGCTTAAACAATTAAGAAAAAGAATAAAAATGCTTCTCATAAATATTCTCAAATGCAAAAGCTATCACAACATTGGAGACTGACTTGTTACTTCATAGGCGCTACAAATCTTTCTCTGAATACTCCCTACCCTGAATATTCATTGTGTGTAAAGTTGCATATACCTTATCATCCTATAAACGATAGTGTTTTTACAATACAATAAGATAACGTCTTTCAATTAAAATGGACTGGATGGCCGAGTATGTTTTATTTCATACAATACTAAATACACTTAGTTTTTTTGAAGACTGTAGCGCCCTCTTTATACAAAACAACGTTTTTTCGTTTAATGCATTTCTCGTTTTTTTATATTGAATATTTCACCCTTTTTATGATGCCCGAATTGCATTTGTTTTAATTGCTATTTTATACGCTTAACAAAGAAAATATTCATATAATAATCAGCCAGTAATACGCATAATGAAAATAAAAAATGATATTATATTTTAAAATTTTTCTTCAATAACCTCTAGTACTTAGCCCAATGCGAAATGCCAGC
>NZ_JBHILT010000021.1:0-19560 GCF_042193405.1 Bartonella sp. TT110JLCBS | reverse complement strand
TACCAGCTATATAACAGACATCCCATATGCCAGAAAATTGATAGCCCGCCGTTTCAAAGAAGATCCCTCATTGCCAATTTTATACACTATGATTTTCCACGTGCTCTAAGCCCCCCTCTTTCAACATGCATCTTTTTTACACGAATACTTTAATTGATACGGATAGCGTTATTCCTCTTGCATAAGAACCCGAAGGGTAAAAAGTTCTTTCCCTCTGTTCTATTGAAATCAAGCACCCCTCTTCGCTTAAAGTTCACAAACAGAAAGATCCGTATGGCGTGAAACTTTCCAAGAAAAGCATGCCTTTTATAAAAATCCCTCCACAGTGAATGAAATTATGAATCGTCTCAAAAACTACAGCCCATATCGCAATCTTGGCACCGAGCCAAAGATGGGACCAACTTACTTTTTCATAAAGTAAAGATAAGATGCGCAATGTTTATAATCTACGGACTTTATAATCTAAAGAGCTTATAATCTATGGGGCTTTATCGTTATACCCCTCACGATATTATTCACAGGCACAGTATGAAATTTACGAATACCGGCATGAAATAGGTGTGAAATGAGCTTAGAGAGAGATGTTTCTTTAAAACAAGTGCGTGAATGTACAACAACAAGTATATTTCATTTGAAGTATTTTGGATATTCCCTCCTACCCCCGTCCCTAGGACAACCATTTTGGTTACAGAGTCCCCTTATATATTCTGCATATTTTCTGCTGTCATACCTCCTCCAATAAGCTAAAACCCCACATATGCGGGGTTTTAGCCAGTACCACACCTTTATTTAGACACATTATGATCACTATAACCATTTTTATTAAACATGTTTTTACGTATATTTTCAACACAAAAATAACATATATTGATTTATTTAACAGAAATCAGTTAAGTATTTATGATAATCATTAAAAGTTAAAATGATAAAATTATTATTCAAAACGTACGTCATAATATTTATAACGTTTTTTTCTGTATCCCTATTATTGGGTTGTACTCAAGTAAGCGATCTCGCTGAATACGATAGGCTTTACCAAAAATATGTCCATGAAAATTACACTCCTTTAGCATATTCTCAGAAATTAGAAAAAGCAAAAAAAGAGGTAGAATATTTAAAAGCGTATATGGAATGGACTGTAGACATACCCCATGACAAAAGTCAATTTTGGAGGCATTTAATAACATTGCCCAGTAATCCTCCAGAATTCAATATTTTAAAACATTATCACATATTGCTTGTTTTTTGTGGACGTTTTTTTGATTTATGGCAAGGTGATAAAACGATGCCCACACTTACCTTTAACGACTTACCAACAAGACTGAAGGATTTTAAAGCTAACGGGATGAAATACAGGAAAAATTGGGATTATATAGAAAATATTTTCCTCAAAGCAAAGTTTGAAACAAACTTTGATGATCCAATGTTTGCGTATGCAGAAAAATTTTTGGATTCTCCCAATGGCATTAGTCGAAAAGAACAAACTCTCCAGACAGAGCTGCTCATAATAGGCAATGAACTCACTCGTTTTAGAAACACAGCAACAATGTGCGTTATGGCTAGAGAGGTATACCTTGCCATGATGCCCAAAGAAAATGTAAAACCGCCCGTAAGATATAGCACTTTTGAAAAATGGAAGCAGTATTTAAAAAATCTTTAAACGGATAATAAAACGCCTTTCAAAATACTTCTAAAGAACCATTAAGCCCTCTCACAATGACTATAATCAATCACTAAGAGGGTATAAAAAACAATGTTAATTAAACAGTCTTTATTGAGAAGCGTCTTAATTATCGCCCTTTTAACAACGCATCTTTTTTATTCTTCAAAGGGATATACTCATTCGAATGAACTATTCTCTTCAAAAGAAATTACAGAAAGAGAGAGATTGTTCCGCATTTTCCTTGTTAATGGAAGTCGCTAGTGGGAAGAAAAATTCTACCAAATTCTCTGGATAGAAAAAACATTTTTTTTGGAAAACAAGCAGCAGTTATCGCAACCGCTCTATGAAAAACATGTCAATATAATAAAAAAATGGCAGAATATAATCAAAAAACGACATCATGTATTTAATACTCTGTGTAGCCTTATAGAATTAGAAATAGATGCAATGCGACATGTGAATGAAGCAAAACACTCTCATGAGCACACACATCTCTCAAACCTTATGAAACACATAGAGACATATCAAGAGCGTATAGCTAAAAACAAGAAAGAACTTGAGAAACTTGATCATGAAATTGAGATCTTATACAGAGTTATCGTAGAATATACAAAATTACCATAAACTTTGATCTATTCATTCCATAACTTTATGAAAAGTGCTTCTCAAAGGGTCTCCTGTATTTTCAAGCATTTTGCACTATCTATCGCCACCTTTAGATACAGAATGCCAAAGCACAGTAACGTTATCATACAATTTATTGTATTTTTTCAACACAAAAGTAACACATATTGATACATTCAAAGGGCATCAATTAAACGATCTTATAAAATAAGAGCAAGACACAAGTGGCTGTATTAATGATAGTAAATGAAGACGATTATTATGGAATTCTTGGTGTAAGCTCCGCATGCAATGATAAACAGATAAAATCTGCTTTTCGTAAATTAGCTCTGCAATACCACCCTGATCATAATTCTAGTACCGAAGCAGAACAAAAATTCAGAAAAATTTGTGAAGCCTATGAAGTTCTTAAAGATCCTCAAAAGAGAGCTGCTTACAATCAGTTCTACCATAAAGCTTTTAAAGATAATCACAAAGCTTCTGAAATTAGTAGAAACCAAGAGAACAGACGACAAGATAATACCGAGCATGTAATTGGTAGTATCATGAATGTAATTTTCATTATTTGTGGAATAATACCTATAATGTGTTATATAATTTCGTTTTTTACGTGGAATATACCACTAGGAATAATTAAGTATAGGGTTATTAATTTTCATCAGCATAAAAGGATATTTGGTAAATATTGGTGCATTTATCTTCGAGATCATACTAATATCATTTATCAAAGTTATATGGAGAAATATTTATTGATCAGTACTTTTGAAGAGCTTTAAGATCAGTCCCACAGTGAATTTACAAGGTGTGGTCATTTTTGATTTTCTATAACAAGGGATTGTCGAGAGCCATAAAGGTTGTCGCGTCTTTATCCGTTCTTTTTTATTCTCCCGTTTTCCCCACCCCTTTATTTTCTTCCACAATCCGCCCCCCAACCTTTCCCCCACCAAGCTCACTTGACTCCACACAGTCTTTTTCTCATGCCCCTACATCCTTTTCCCATATCGGCTAAAAAAACGCCCCTCAAACGACTCTTTCTCAATGAACAAAAGCACCACAAGGACCATTTCCTCTCCAATGAAAAAGCACTTGTCCGGCAACTTAGCCATCATGGGGGTCTTTCATCGCGCCCCCAAACACAGCACAACACAAAAGCGGCCAGAACCGCGCGCCCATCTCCTATCTCACTTCTCTAACATCTTCCCCCAAAGTTTTTCCTTATCTCTCTTATTTTTCACTTGACTTCCCCTCTGAAACACCTTCTTCCATTTTCCCAAGCAATAGCTGTCACGCGAAGTCTCTCTCCCTTCAACAACCACCTGCTTTTCCGCCTACTTCTTGCCTTATGACTAAAGCTTGCCTCTCCTCAACGCTACACAAGATCCCTTTCTTGCCCGCCTCATTCTTGTTTTGCCCTCCAGCATACGCCTTGCATGTGCTCCAATCTCCCCGCTTCCCCCCATTTTCCCACCATGCTTTCACATTCATGACCCCAAGTCGCCCGCCAAGCTTTTCCCCCAAACTTCCCCCTAGACAAAAGCAGAACGCGCGGCATTCCTCTTCCCCAGCACTCAACACAAAAGCACCCAGAAGCCCCCATATCTCTAAACACCTTGCTCTCACTCCCACATTCTCGTTCTCCTCTCCAGCATACACACCTTGCATGCGCTCCAAGCTCCCTCCCATTTCCCAACAAGTTTGCATATTCATGTCCTGCTTCCCTACACCCCCAGCTTCCCTACACCCCGCCCCCTCCATCACACGCTCTGCTTTTCTTCCTCCTCTGCTCTTTTCCTCTAGCACGTGCCAGCTTGCCTTTCCTCCACGCTGTACTGCTGCTTCTCTTCCCTAAAAGCCTCATTTTTATTCTCCAACATGCTTTCGTATCATTCCACTGGATAACCCGCTGCCCCCATTGCCTTATCCCCCCCCAATGAACCAGCCGGCAACACCTCCCCACAAGAGCCCGTAATTGCCCATACATGGGGCTCTTCATCCCTCCTTTTCCTCCCACTTAACCAACATTTCCCTCCCAAAGCCGCACAAACGCCCCCGCAAAGCTCCTCCCCCAAGTCGCTACGCTCCCCTACTTCCCTGCGACCCCCTTGTTTGGCACCCTCCTCCAATACAAAAAACAGCTCTTTTCCCCCTAAACTTGCTTTTTATAGAACTTTGCCTCTCCTCAACGCTGCACAAGATCCCTTTCTTGCCCGCCTCATTCTTGTTTTGCCCTCCAGCATACGCCTTGTCTTCATTCCAAGCACCCTTTCTTCCCCCTCCTTCAAAGCAATTTCTGTTCTTATATGAAAACCTGTCCCAACACTCTTAATTTGCTGTACCATCTTCTCCAACGCCTCATTAAAACGGCTAATTTCATTTTCAAGCTTGCAAATATAGGCTTCATCACGATAAGCCCGTTTAATCAAAGGGGGCATATCCGGCCAATAGAGCATTAAATCCACCCATTCGCGTTGAGAAATCCACAATCCTCCTTGACATTGTGCTTTATGTTCTGCTGGAAAGCTCTTTTGAGTAAAATGAGGGATCAAAATTTCAGGTTTTTTTGTTTTAATTTCTAATAAGCCATTTTTTCCCACAAAAGCATCGGGAGAAAATCCTTGTCCGCGATCATCAGCCAAAACAAAGCCAATACATTCAGGTTCTGTATGTGTCAGTTTTCCATAAAGCTGTCGCGCGATTGGTTCTAATTCAGTCCCGCGTCGCTGAGCAAGCGTTGTTCCTTCATCAACGGTTTTTCCTGTAATTCTTTCTCCCGCCAATTTCATCATCACACTCTGATAGCGTGACGTTTTTTGCCCTTGTTTTGTTCGTGCCATAACCATCTCAAACAAAGAAGCCGTAATCAAACCACTACGCACCTTCTGCCATTCTTCTGTTCCTTGAATACAATCGATAATGATTGGCATAGTATTTCTCCCCTTCATTTTTAAAGTGTTTTGCAATATATCCTCTTTAAAGCATTCACCTTTTTTAAGCTGTATCCTTCACACGGACTCAAAACGACAACATCCTGCATCCTTCAATCCTGCATCCTTCAATATTGTGCCGCTGAAACCACAAAAATCTGTCCCCCCTTACATCCCCCCTCGTGTCCCAATACGTCTAAACAAGCTTCAACAACCCACCCCGTCTCATTCTTGTTTTGCCCTCCAGCATACGCCTTGCATGTGCTCCAATCTCCCCGCTTCCCCCCATTTTCCCACCATGCTTTCACATTCATGACCCCAAGTCGCCCGCCAAGCTTTTCCCTCAAGCTTTCCCCCCAAGAACGAAAGCATAAGGTGCACCATTGTCACCACAATGAAAAACCCCTTGGGCCCTTTCATTGCGGCTTCCCCCAGCACGCACCACAAAAGCACCCAGAAGCCCCCCACGTGTCCCAATACGTCTAAACAAGCTTTAACGACCTCCCCCGTCAAACTCCTCCTTCCTTTTTCCAGCATGCTTTACGTATCATTCCAAGCTCCCTACTTGCGTGCCGCAAAAACACAAAAACCAGCTCTTTTCCCCCTTGAACGTGCCTTTTTATAGATTTACACCTCCTCCACGCTGTACTGCTGCCTCTTTTCCCTAAAAGCCTTATTTTTATTCTCCAGCATGCTTTCATATCATTCCACTGGATAACCCGCTGCCCCCATTGCCTTATCCCCCCCCAATGAACCAGCCGGCAACACCCCCCACAAGAGCCCGTAATTGCCCATACATGGGGCTCTTCATCCCTCCTTTTCCTCCCACGTAACCAACATTTCCCTCCCAAAGCCGCACAAACGCCCCCGCAAAGCTCCTCCCCCCCAAGTTGCCCCCCAAACTTCCCCCTAGACAAAAGCAGAACGCGCGGCATTCCTCTTCCCCAGCACTCAACACAAAAGTACCCAGAAGCCCCCATATCTCTAAACACCTTGCTCTCACTCCCACATTCTCGTTCTCCTCTCCAGCATACACACCTTGCATGCGCTCCAAGCTCCCTCCCATTTCCCAACAAGTTTGCATATTCATGTCCTGCTTCCCTACACCCCCAGCTTCCCTACACCCCGCCCCCTCCATCACACGCTCTGCTTTTCTTCCTCCTCTGCTCTTTTCCTCTAGCACGTGCCAGCTTGCCTTTCCTCCACGCTGTACTGCTGCTTCTCTTCCCTAAAAGCCTCATTTTTATTCTCCAACATGCTTTCGTATCATTCCACTGGATAACCCGCTGCCCCCATTGCCTTATCCCCCCAATGAACCAGCCGGCAACACCTCCCCACAAGAGCCCGCAATTTCTCATATATAGGCTTTTTTCTTCATGCCCCCCTTTCCATATTGGCTAAGAAAATCCCCGCAAAGCTCCTCCCTCCCAAGTTGCCCCCAAGTCGCCCGCCAAGCTTTTCCCTCAAGCTTTCCCCCCAAGAACGAAAGCATAAGGTGCACCATTGTCACCACAATGAAAAACCCCTTGGGCCATCATTATGGACTCTTTTCAATCCTGCCATTGCACGACGGCAAAATCATAGCAGAGATATTCTTCCGCCAAATTTTTTGCCATAGACTGAGCGTCTTTCTGCGACATGAAAAGGATAGCATTGTGTTTTTGTGGTTCGAGTCTGATTAAATTTCGTGTATTTCCAGCATAATAAAGTGGAAATCCTCGATAAGAAGTCTTAAGATAACTTGGCATGTTTACCACCAATAATCTGTCAAGACATCACATGGGCGTAAACGATGCTGTTTTTCATAAGAGCCATAGAGATTATCTTCATAAGCGCACGCCATTCTTTCATTTAAACAAGCATGATAAGCTTCACTATTCAAAATGAAGGGCTGTAATTGAGTATTTTCTTCATTTATTTCATGATTTTCGACATAAAAATCAGCGATTTGTTCAGCAACATCTTCCGCATGAGAAGTTGTCAGATCGAGTCGTAAAACTCTATAAACAGTTTCACATTCTTCAATCAGTTCGAGCACTTCTTCGATTTCGTCGATTGGTCCTTCATAAGTACAAGGATTTTCCTCTTCGCATAAAACGACAATGATTTCATCCTCTTTAACGAATGAAATATTTTTCATGATTTCCCCCTTTAGATAGTTGATAAAGCATAGCCTTGTCTTGACAAGACTAAATATAGCGTTAGTCTTATATCCTCTATAGGAGAGATGTCAACCATTTTATCCTTCATAAAAGATATATTTTAAATATCTACGGGGTTCAAATGACATATGTAAAGAAAAATCTATTATTCTTTGTTCCTCTCATGCCCCTTTGTTGTTCTCTATTTGTTCTTACAAAATTGCAATTATAAACACACAGGAGAGATAAAATGAGTGACATAATATTAATAAAACACTGGAGTCGCCTTGACTCAAAAGCACAGAAGGAAGTTATTTTGAAGCTTCGTCAATTGGTCGCCGCAAAAGAGTCAAAATCGCCTGTCTCTCTTGCGGAGAGAGTTTCGAAATAAGCTCTATAAATTCTTTATCTTCAGGGCTAGCCCCTTTCCCGTAAAGAATATAATTCATACTGATATTAATTTCGTGACAAATTCGCGAGAGAGATTCTATTGTTGGTTCTTTTCCTTCAGAAAGAATAGAATGAAGGTACCCCGCGCCTTTACCGGCAGCGAGGGAGATAGATCTTTTTGACCGCCCACTTTTTTCCAAAGCGATTCTTAATCTTTGACGCCAACCATCGATATTCATAATTTCACCATATAGCGCGTCTTTTTAAAAAAACACGTCCTTTTTATAAAACGGGCTTGCATTATCCTCTAAAAAGGATAAAATTAAGGAAACAAATTTTACTTTTTAGGGGGAATTTTTTTTTATTTTTAGATCATAAAAACACTTTAACCACCCTACCGGATATAAAAGACCACCTCCAAAGCTTCTGCCCAAAAGCAAGTACGTTGAGAATGTGTGGTATTCTTTATTTTTTCCATCACCGCAATCTTAAACCGTAAGTTTGCATGCGCTTCAAGCACAGCCAATCATTTATAAGCATCGTAAAGAAGCCTCTAGTCATCATCGAACAGAGCCAAAAACAACACAAGTTAAATCCTTATTTGAGCTTTTATCATCAATAAAAATGTATAAAAAAGAAGAAAGTAGATTGCAGTATGAAATACGCTAATCAACAAGAAACTCCTCATTATGAATCGTCTAGGCTTCCATATGTTTGTTGGTATCAAAATGACTTTCTAGGAGGTGTACGTGGGATGCGCGCACACGAAATTGGAATCTATACGATTCTTCTCAATGAAATGTATGCCCGTGGCCGACCTTTAGAAATATCGAAAGAACGTTTAGCGCGTCTTTGTGGTTGTGACAAGCGAACTTTTGTTAATGTTTTAGAGATGCTCATCCAAGAGGGTAAGATTTTAAATTTAGCCAATGGATTATGGAACAAGCGTTGCGAAAATGTTTTTCAAGAGCGTGAAAAATTGCTTGAACAAAAATCCTTTGCGGGTCGTTCTTCGGCAAAAAAACGCAAGAAAATCAATACTGAGATTCAACAACTGCTTAACGAAAGTCCAAAAGATGTTGCACAAAACTCAAAAGCTCAAAAGGCAGAAGAAAAGGAAACACCTTACGGTGTTTTAGAAAAGAAAATTTTGTTTGATGAGACAAAAGCTTGTTTTTCCTGCGAAGAGAGTTTTGAACAAAGCGATCACCCATCACCCTTATCGGCTCTTGATTCACCTCTCTCTTTGCCTGCGCAAGCAGAAACGGCGCAAAAAAGTGCTCCCTCTTTAAACGCTCCCCAAGCCGAGTTCACTCCCGCCCCTATCGCGCAAATTGTCACGGGGGAAAAAACAAAATCCGCCACCACTCTTCCTCCCAGCAATCTTCCTACCTCCGTCCCTCCTTCTTCCAACAAAAAAACCACTGCCTCAATTGCCAAAGGGCACCGTCTTCCTGAGCATTGGCAAGCAGACATCAAGGCGGCAGTTTCAGAAGGTTTGAGTGAAAGCCAAGCCCATTGGCAAGCCAAGAAGTTTCGCGACTATTGGCAAGCCAAGAGCGGCAAAGAAGCACTCAAAGTAGACTGGCAAGCCACGTGGCGCAACTGGTTTCGCCGTGAGATTGAGCGGCAAGAACAGCAAAAACAGGGAAGCTCCTCATCTTTTACCTCTGAGAACAACGACACGCTTTACCGCAGTTTGATCAACTATAACGACAATTTTTGACATCACACAAACAACGTATTTTTCAAGCACGCGCGGGGACAAAAATGCTTCAAAACCACAACAGCATCGGACAAAACAAAAGGCGGCAAAACAACATTTGGATAGGCGATTCACACAGCAAAACGCGTCAACATCGACCATTTTGCTCTCATCACAAAAGCGTTTTCCCCACGCAAAAGACCCCCACAGGCACCCCAACATACACACCCCAACATGCACCCCAATACACCAGGACTCCAGCATGCACCACCCCCTCAGGCATATCCACCCCGCCCTTCTTTCACCCCCTTCCTCCTTTCCACCTTCCTCCTTTTCCCAAGGCGCCACTTCCCATGCTCTTGGCAAACAGACATCAAGGCAGCAGTTTCAGAAGGTTTGAGTGAGAGCAAAGCCCATTGGCAAGCCAAGAAGTTTCGCGACTATTGGCAAGAAAAGAGCAGCAAAGAAGCACACAAAGTAGACTAGCAAGCCCCAGCACCACGGGACTTTACGATCAGATCGAATGGTGAGAACAGCAAAAACAGAATCCTCACCTCCCACATCTGAAAAAACAACAATATATTCACCAGACGAATGACCATGAGCACAATTTTTGAAATCAAACAAAAACTTATTTCACAAGCAGATAGAATAGCAGAAATGCTTCTTCCCCAAGGGCACAAACGAGGCAACAATTGGATTGTAGGCAACACACGTGGAGAGACAGGTCAAAGTTTATCGATTTGCTTGAGTGGTAGTAAAGCAGGACTTTGGTATGATTTTGCAGAAGGCACTGGAGGAGATCTTTTAGACCTTTGGTGTGAAGTCAAAGGCATTAGCCTCTCTCAAGCCTTAGAAGAAGCACGCGCGACTCTCAATCTGACACGCGCCAAACCCTTTATGGCGCCCCATCGTTCCTATCGCCGTCCACCGGTCCCTACAGAGCAGAGCCCGCAGAATCTTGTAAAAGCCTATCTCCACAAAGAGCGCCACATACCTTTAGAGATTATACAGCGTTACCGCATAGGAGAAGATGGCGAAAAAATCATTTTTCCCTTTTATAAACCCGATGGCACCCTTGCTTTAGTTAAAGAACGGCTTGCGCAAGCGGGAGCAAAAACAAAACCTACAGCAGCACACTGTGAACCGATTTTATTTGGTTGGCAAGCCCTTTGCTCCACAAACCACACCGCCACGCACACGCCCCAGCAGGCACCCCAGCACGCACCCCAACAGGCGCTCTCAACCACCAACCACACCGCCACGCACACATCCCAGCACGCTCCCCAGCACGCACCCCAACAGACACCCTCAACCAACCACACCGCCACGCACACATCCCAACAGGCACCCCAACAGGCGCCGTCAACCAACCACGCCGCCACACACACATCTCAACAGGCACCTCAGCAGGCGCCCTCAACCAACTACACCGCCACACATGCATCTCAACAGGCACTCCAGCAGGCGCCCTCAACCAACTACACCGCCACACATGCATCTCAACAGGCACTCCAGCAGGCACCTTCAACCAACCACACCGCCACGCACACATCCCAACAGGCACCCCAACAGGCGCCCTCAACCAACCACGCCGCCACGCACACATCCCAGCAGGCACCCCAACAGGCGCCCTCAACCAACCACCCCTCCACGCACACATCCCAACAGGCACCCCAACAGGCGCCCTCAACCAACCACACCGCCACGCACACATCCCAACACGCACCCCAACAGACACCCTCAACCAACCACGCCGCCACGCACACGCCCCAGCAGGCGCCCCAACAGACACCCTCAACCAACCACGCCGCCACGCACACGCCCCAGCAGGCGCCCTCAACCAACTACACCGCCACACATGCATCCCAGCAGGCACCCCAACAGGCGCCCTCAACCAACCACGCCGTCACGCACACGCCCCAACAGGCACCCCAGCAGGCGCCGTCAACCAACCACGCCGCCACCCACACATCCCAGCAGGCACTCCAGCAGGCACCTTCAACCAACCACACCGCCACGCACACATCCCAGCAGGCGCCCCAACAGGCGCCCCAGCAGGCACCCTCAACCAACCCCACCTCCACACAAGCGACCCAACACACGCCCTCATCAACCCCAACCGCCCCACACACGCCCCAGCAAGCACCCTCAACCAACCACGCCTCCACGCAGGCACCCACGCACGCGTCCCAACAGGCGCCATTCCCCATTTTTTCTTCAACAAACCGTACCATTGTCATCACTGAAGGAGAAATTGATGCGCTATCCTTAGCCGCCTATGGATATCCGGCGGTTTCTGTTCCCTTTGGAGGAGGCAGTGGAGGAAAGCACAATTGGATTGAAAATGAATTTGATCATTTAGAAGCTTTTGAAACGATTTTTTTAGCCACCGATATGGATCCGCCCGGAGAAGAAGCAGCCCGTGAGATTGCCAGCAGGCTTGGACGCCACCGTTGCTACCGTGTCCGTTTACCCCTTAAAGATGCCAATGACTGTTTAACCGCAGGGATTGATAAAGCCACCATAAAAGCCGCCTTTTCCTCAGCACAAAGCTTTGCCCCAGAAGGTTTACGGCGCGCCTCAGACTATAAAGATCAAGTGATTGGGCTTTTTTGGCCAGAGCCTGAAAAACATCTTGGTTATACGGTTCCCTATCCTAAACTGAAGGACAAATTGCATTTCCGCCCAGCAGAATTAACGCTCTGGAGTGGTGCGAGTGGTGCAGGTAAAAGCCAATTGTTATCAGACTGTATTCCCCATTGGATTGCACAAAACAGTCGGCTTTGCTTAGCGTCTCTAGAAATGAAAGGAGAACAATCGCTCCGCCGTTTAACCAAACAAACGGGCGGCTTAGAACAGCCCACAAAAGAAACAATTGAACGGATTCTTCATTTTTTAGACGAAGGGCTTATTCTTTATGAACATGTTGGCAAATCGAGCGTTGACACCTTGCTTGAAGTCTTTGACTATTGCCGTGCGCGCTATGGCTGCGATCAATTTATCATCGACAGTTTGATGCGGCTTGGCATTGCCTCTGATGATTATGCAAAACAAGAACAAGCCGTTTATAAAATGGTTGATTGGGCTGTTTTAAACAGTGTGCACATTCACCTTGTCGCCCATGCCCGTAAAAGCGGTCTGGATAAAGATATCCCCAGCACAGAAGACATTAAAGGCGCCTCAGAGATTGGCGCCAATGCCTTTAACATCATCACCATTTGGCGCAATAGACCGTTGGAAGATAAAATCTTTGCCGCCTCTCTCGCACAAGAAAAAGCAGATTTAGCCAAACGCCCAGGTGTCATTATGAATATTGCCAAACAACGTTCTGGTGATTTTGAAGGCAAAATAGGGCTTTGGTTTGATCCCCAAACTTATCGCTATCGCTGTTCTTTTGAACAATCATTCCCTCGACGTTATCTGTAATGCCCCATAAACCCCACTCTCTTTAAAAACGCCTCCGCTTTCAAACGCGCACGTCTTGCTCCCACAGAAACAACAGGAAGGATCAATCCACAAATGATGAAAAACACCCAATCCTTCGCGAACCAAAGCCTGCTCAACCCTAGATTCTCTGCTCCCAAACGCAAACAAAAAAAGGTCGCTCCAACAACGGCGCAAAACACCACCCCCTTCAATAACCACAAACAACGCGTCACCACCCCATCTCGCCGCCCCCTCATATGCAAAATTAAGAACCACTCCAACAGTGCAGCAAACACGATCCCTATCAAGGACAGAAGTCCCCATGGTATGTCCATACTCTCCATCCCCTCAAGAGCTAAAAAAAGGACGACTCCTAAAATGCAATAAAACAGCACTTCCTTCAAAAAGAGGGAAACACCACAAATACAATAAAACGCCGCCCGCCACCACGAAATATCGAAGCGCTTGGAAACCTTATAAGTACTAATAACGACAACAATAAAAAGGTAGGAAAATACCAACAACAGCAAAAAAAACAAATCGTTCGACATCACATACCCCTCACAGCAAGCCCATTAAAGATCACACCCATAAGACAAAAAACACACCCTACTTTAAGAACCAAGCCCATAGAACACGCGCACGCCTTGCTCCCTCACAAACAAAAGGAAGGGTAAATCCAAAAATGAATAAAAACACCCTCTCATTCGAGAACCAAAGCCAGCTCAACCCTAGATTCTCTGCTCCCAGACGAGTAAAAAAAAGGAGAGTACCAAAAATGCAGGAAAACAGCACAAAATTCAAAGCACGCAACGACCTCTGTAGCACCGTATCACTTTGCTCGCGTATAAAGAACCCCAAGAGCACTTTCAACAATAAAGACAAGAGCAAAACCTTTAAGAATACCGCCCTTATGCTATCCATATCCCTGACGCCCACAGCAGCAAACCACAGGATAAAGCCCATCATGCAACAAAACATGACCGCCTTTAAGAACACTTGCCAAGCAACAGGCATACTCTTGACGCCCAGATGCACCAAACCAAGGACAGTTGCAAAAATGCAAGAAAACACCGCCCCCTTTAAGAGCAGCTCCCCATCAACAGCGCGCCTGCCCACGCCCACATAAACAAAACCAAGGTAGGTGGCAACAACGCCATAAAGCACCACCCATCTCCAAAACACCCACTCTGTAACAGAGCGACGCTTTGCTCCCACATAAATAAAAACCAAGGCTAGAGCAAAAAAGCAGAAAAACCAAGGCAACAGCCAAAACATCACATTGTTCGACATCAAATACCCCTCACAGAAAGAACATCAAAGATCACGCCCGTGGGAAAGAAAAATGCTCATTCTTTTTAAGCACCACCCCAACAGTACACGCACACACCGTACCCCCTCCAAAACAAACAAAGGAACGAATCCAACACTGCTCACAAACACCCCATTGTTAAAGATCAAAAACCAGTGCCCCCATATGCTTGGCTCCGTTATACGCCAATCCAACAACGCAGGAAAACACCGCTAACTTCAAAAACATGTCCCGCGCAACCACCATACGCCCCGCTCCTTTATTAAGCAAAAATCAGAGACCATGCCAAAAATGCAGCAAAAGATCAATCCTTTGCAAAGAATGAAAGCCTAAACCCAAGACGTTTTGCCCCTAGAAAAATAAGCCCAAGGATAAGACCAAAGACAACGCCAAAAAGAATGTCAAAGACCCACTTTTTTGAAAACCACAACCAAGCCAAACCAAGATGCTCAGCTTGCGCATAAACAAACTTAGAGACAGCGATAATAATGAAGCTCAACGCCAAATTTTTTAAAAAAGCCTTCCTTGTAACCCCGAAAGATCTCATTGCCGCATAAATAGAAACAAAGACAAGAGCAACAAAGCAGAAAAACCCCAACCACTGCCAAAACATCAAATCGTTCGACATCAAATACCCCTCACAGAAAGAACATCAAAGACCACGCCCGTGGGAAAGAAAAATGTTCATTTTTTTAAGCACCCCAACAGTACACGCATACACCGTACCCCCTCCAGAGCAAAAAAAGGAACAAGTCCAATAGTGCCCGCAAACACCCCATTGTTCGAGATCACAAACCAGCGACCCCCCATATGCTTAGCGCCCACATGCGCCAACCCAACAACAGCTCCAACAACGCCGCCAAGCAGCAGAAACCTCAAAAAAAAACACCCCACGCGCTATCCCCTTACCCCGCACCCTCATAAGCAAAACCAAGGACAGGTCCAGCAATGCAACAAACACCGCTCCTATCACTAAAAATTCCCATGATATATCAAAACGCTTCGCTCCCTTATAAGCAAAGCCAAGAACCACTACAGCAATGGCGCAAAACACCACCCCCTTCAAAAACACGCCCCACGATACAGTTCTACTGTTTGCTCCCACAACAATAAAACAAAGGACAGCTCCAGCAATGCAAGAAAGCTCCACCCCCTGCCAAAACACCTCCCACGTAATAGCCGGTCGCCCCGCATCTTCATAAGCAAAACCAAGGACCATGCCAACAACGCAGCAAAACGCCAGCCCCTGCCAAAACACCTCCCACGTAATAGCCGGTCGCCCCGCATCTTCATAAGCAAAACCAAGGACCATGCCAACAACGCAGCAAAACGCCAGCCCCTTTAAAAATATGTCCCGCGCAACCACCATACGCCCCGCTCCTTCATAAGCAAAAATCAGAGACCATGCCAAAAATGCAGCAAAAGATCAATCCTTTTCAAAGAATGAAAGCCTAAACCCAAGACGCCTTGCCCCTCTATAAATAAGAGCAAGGACAAAGCCCAAAAGGACATAAAACACCCACTTGTTTGAAAACCACACCTGAGCCAAACCCAAATGCTCAGCTTGCTTATAAATAAAATCAGAGACAGCAGCCAAAATGAAGCTCAACAACACCATCTTGAGGAACAAACCCTTCGTTACACCACGCCGCTGCATTACTTCATAACCCAACATAAGGAAAATACCGGGAATGCCATAAAACGCCATAGCTCGTAAAAATACGCCCCACGTCATCCCAAGAGCCTTCATTTCCACATAAACAGCCACAGAGACATAGGCTACAATACAGCTAAACACCAATCCCTTCAAAGACAAAAGCCCGCGCAACATCATGCCATTCCCCCATCAAGTCATTCAAGGAAAATCCACCATGCGACAAAACACCCCTCTTTTCAAGAACCAAATCCATGGGGCTCCCACACACAAGCGCAACAGTCCAAGTCACCCCAAGAGCGCATACCCACACGGCACACTCCAACACATGTCTTCCTCTCATCCCCCTCTTTTGCCTAGAGCAAGCAACATTTTTTAAAAACGAGAAGCAAAATTAAAATTTTTAAGGAGATGCTATGACCCATAAGCAGAAAAAAAATACGCAAACCTGCCCGCTTGATCATCAAAATCAAGAAAAGCACATTGGTCATTTAAAGACGCAAGAAATCCCTGTTGAAACGCGTAATCCTTATTTTAAACCCAATCATCGAGAAAGTTCCAGCAACCCGCGCACCATCAATGCCATTGCCAATGCACAAAGCCATCCCATTGCACTTTTATATGCGAAAGGACATCTCAGCAAAGCCCAATATAAAGCGGCAGAACGTTTTTATTTTTACTGGCGTCAAAGCCAAGCCGATCTCCACATGAGCCTTGACTACACCCGTGAAAAGGTTTCCTGTAGCCAAGGGTACACACACCCTATTGAACGTCAAATAGAAGCCTCCAATCATTTAAGAACAATCAAAGTTCAACTGGGGATTCTTGGCTATTCACTGCTTGAACGCGTTATCGGCCATGGACAAGCGATAAAAGAATTAAGTTCTTCAAAACGCAAACAAAACTCTCTTGCCGATCATTTACGAGATTGTTTAGACTTGCTCGCATTTCATTGGGGATATGCAAACCATAAACATTTTGAATAATCCCCCTCCTCGCCATTTTAAGCGGCCTCCCATGTTGCCCCCGCCCCCTCTAAAGAAACCTCCCCCACACGGGCTCAAGCATCCAGCAGCTCTCGCCTCCATTTTCATTACCTTGCCCCCACCCAAAAGGACAATACTTCCCCCCCACATATACTTAAGATACACCCCACACTCTTAAAAACAAAAAGCCTTCTCCCATATCAGTCCTATAATCATGAGGGGCTCTTAATTCGTTTTTGATTGAAGAATATTATCAAGATGCTTGCATGTATCATAATATTTTTAAATATAGTTTAATTAATATCGAGTCTTAAAACAAATATTCAATTGAAAAAAGTATTAAGTTTTAATGCAAAATGACAAAATTTTTTGTAAAAAGTATTTTTTATATTGCTATTTTTTCAATTCTCTGCTAATTATAATATGGTAGGTTCTTTAAGTATGATTTTTTTGTATTTAGTACGGCCTTTTAAATTTATTCTTTTTTGACACGTCCTGCGAGTCAATGTTAAAATTCTCCTGCTTTTTGGTCCTCTAATTGCGACGGAGGACTTTTTTTTTATAACTGTACTTTTTTATGACTGTATTGTCTTAAATCACTTCCTTATGAGCTTTGTGATAATTCCTCCATAAGGTTTACCCGCAAAATAGATCATTCTTTTGTCAAATTGACTTGCGTTCCATTCTTAAAGAACAAAGATTCTTAACTCAATCTGATTTACAAACAGCTTGGATACACTTCCCTCTTGGTTTGCCATTCCCTCTTGGCTTCTATTCAGGTTTTTCCGCTAAACTCAAGGCGCAACAGAAGCTTGCTCTGTCTTAAAGATTCACCACGCCCTTAAAAAAACACTTAAAACATATCCAAGGAAGCTTGCTTCATATCACCAAACCTCAAATGACAGTGTTTTACGACATAACAGAATGACTTAACTATTGGATAACTTTCTTTATCGCCCCCCAACAGGTTGATGTATCACGACAACATATTGATTTATAATCATCATATCCCGTTATCCATATAAAATTAAGAGACGCAGATATCATAGGGATTCTCTCATTTTAAATTTATTTCATGTTGCATCAATCAACACCTTGTCTTTTCCACATTACAAACATGAGAGACATATGAAATAACGCACTTCAAAGATTTCAAAGATAAAGAATCAAAATGCCTCTTATGAACACGCTCAAGAGCCAAAGGCTGTCATCATATGAGGCGCGAATAGTATGATAATGTGCTGGCTTTTCCTTATGAGAATTTAAAGAAGGACTTATCCACTTCACAAGAGATTTCTCCATTATCAGATTTACCAATATCCCCAATCACCAATATAATTGTGATAATAAGATCACATAATGTTTTTAAACAAGTAGGTAAATGTGCAACACAAATATATTCTATTTAGAACATTCTGTTTTATGTGAGTCGCGTAAACTCCCATTAAAAAACAAAATCCCCCATTAAAAACAAAATCCCTATGAGAAAAAATCTAAAGCGTGAGAATAAAAACATGAGACAAGTGTGATTCCATTCAGATATTGCTCTTTAACCGTCAAACCGAATAAAAATAGATCCGGCCAAATAAAAATAGATCCAGAAAGTATGTTAATCTTCCTACCTTAAGAGATAAACTAAGAATATAGACAACATCTCTCCTAACATTCCCCTTTTTCTAGCATCGCTTAAGAATCAAAAGTTATACAGCTTATTTTGTCATATTATAAAGCACTGTTTTTTAAGGCGGTATTGAAGCAGTTAAAACAATTGAAGTGTTTAGCCAACGCCATCGCCATTAGCAAAGCTAAAAAAACAAACTGTTGAAAAGCCGTGCATATCTTGTGTAAACACAAAAAAAACAAGAAAAAGGCACAAAAATATCTCAATTTTTATAAAAATACATCAGCGTCTTTTACGATTGTATTGACGAACAACCCTTATCACATAATCATCTTAAATATTGAGAATAAAGAATGAATAGCCCTCGCAAATACAGCAACCTATCAATAAAAATATAAAAACAAATCTTTTTGTTATCTCTGTTTCTTATGGAATATGCCTTTCCCTCTGGATGCACTTTAGCCTCCAAAGAGTGCATTCAATCCATGGAAAGGATGCACTCTAGCCCTCAAAAGAGTGCATCCTTCCCCTCAACGGAAACTGCCGAACCCTCATAAGGCAGTATCCAATCCATAAGAGGATGCACTCTAGCCCTCAAAAGAGTGCATCCTTCCCCTCAACGGAAACTGCCGAACCCTCATAAGGCAGTATCCAATCCATAAGAGGATGCACTCCAGCCTTCAAAAAGAGTGCATCCTTCCCCTCAACGGAAACTGCCAAACCCTCATAAGGCAGTATCCAATCTATAAGAGGATGCACTCCGCGCCTTAAAAAGAGTGCATCCTTCCCCTCAACGGAAACTGCCAAACCCTCATAAAGGCAGTATCCAATCTATAAGAGGATGCACTCCGCGCCTTAAAAAGAGTGCATCCTTCCCCTCAACGGAAACTGCCAAACCCTCATAAGGCAGTATCCAATCCATAAGAGGATGCACTCCAGCCTTCAAAAAGAGTGCATCCTTCCCCTCAACGGAAACTGCCAAACCCTCATAAAGGCAGTATCCAATCCATGAGAGGATGCACTCCGCGCCTTAAAAAAGAGTGCATCCTTCCCCTCAACGGAGACCGCCTTAAACCCTCATAAAGGCAGTATCCAATCCATGAGAGGATGC
>NZ_JBHILT010000184.1:0-797 GCF_042193405.1 Bartonella sp. TT110JLCBS | reverse complement strand
AGCATCTCTCATTTTTGGAAGAACTGAATTAGATTGGTCTGAAGTAGCCGATTTAGATTGAGGTTTACTAGTGCTAGTGGAACGGCTTTCCCCTCCTGCTACACGTGGATTTGCGCCCGATGTAGGTTTATTACCACTATCTTTAAAAGAGTTTCCAGTCATTTTAGAAGCGTTTACACTACTTCCTGTTCCACCAGCAGCGGATACTCCACCAGCAGCAGATGCTCCACCAGCAGCGGATGCTCCACCAGCAGCGGATGCTCCACCAGCAGCGGATGCTCCACCAGCAGCAGATGCTCCACCAGCAGCAGCTGGTGCTGCTGCCCCACCAGTTGCTGCTACAGCAGCTACGCTCGCAGCTGCTCCTATAGCAGCGCCAGCCATTGCTCCAATAGTTGCACCACTCCCACCACTTGTTCCAGAAATTAAACCAGCAATAATTTCCGGAATAGTCTTTGTTAAATACGCACATAACAAAGAAAGTCCTAGCAGTGTCCAATTTGATGCATCAGAAAAAATATATGCTTTTCTCCATTCCATTATGGAATCTGTCATCAAGGTCACTAAGAGTGTTATTACAAAAAGCTTTGCTCCAACAGAGACAGCATAACGAAAAGCCGTTATGCTTATTTCTCGTGTCCATTGAGAAGCACCAAAACCCATAAATATTACAGAGGAATTAATCACAATATATGACTCTATAATTGTAACAGCCAGTAAAACTGCAATAAAACCAAAGCATAAAAAAACAACGGCAGCCTGAAGAGCAAGTAACACAGCAGTTATAGGATTCCAAG
>NZ_JBHILT010000183.1:0-800 GCF_042193405.1 Bartonella sp. TT110JLCBS | reverse complement strand
GCATTTTCGTAAACCTTAGCATCACCAAAAACCTTGGCATAACCATAGACTTTTGCATAATCCCCAATCCAGCAATTACCACGATGCGATAGGTTGTCTTCTTTCTCGATATAGCCTCCTAAATCACCTTTCTCGACGTTTCCAAAGTCTCGTAATGCGCGAATGCGGTGGAGAGTTTTGCCCCCAACTTCGATTGTTTCATCAGTAAATTCGTATTTTTTTTCCATGGTTTATTTCCTTTGGCCAGTTGTGATGATTTCATCATTGATGATCTCTGCGTTTCCATGAATAAATGCATCACCACAGATTTGGGCATTTCCCCCAACTTTTGCTCTGATGGAAATCAATGGATTGTCATAGATTTTAGCATTTCCATAAATTTCAGCTTTTCCACTAATAAATGCACCACCGGAAACTTGTGCATTTTCGTAGATTTGTGCACTGGCAAAAACACGAGCATGTCCAAAAATCTGCGCATTACCAAAAATATTAGTTTCTCCGGTAACAGATGCACTACCAAAAACACATGCATTTTCGTAAATATCAGCAATGTTATAAATATAAGCATCACCATAAACCTTGGCTTTGTCATAAACTCTTGCATGACCATCTACACGAGCGTTTCCATAAACATGTGCATCACCAAAAACCTTGGCATAACCATAGACTTTTGCATCATCACCTACCCAGCAATTGCCATCATGACTTAGATTGTCTTCTTTTTGTATAAAACCGCCTAGGTCGTCTGCTTTAACATCATCAAAATCCCTTAAAGCACGAATGCGGTGAAGAGTTTTGCC
>NZ_JBHILT010000182.1:0-801 GCF_042193405.1 Bartonella sp. TT110JLCBS | reverse complement strand
CGAGGGGATGCGAAACACCCCTCGTTTTTTTGTTGGTTGGAATGATTAATCTGTAAAGGAGCGACCCTTGACAGGGAAGACTTTAGAAAAAGTTCGTTAATGATATAATGCTTGACAAGAAAATTCACGGAATAGTTACGATTTTGTTAAATTAACGAATAATTGGTCTACAAATTGGTGAAAAATCGTTAAACGTGGAAAAGTTTTCCACAAAGTTATCCACAGGCTGTTGAAAGTTGTTATTTCAACCATTAGCCTTGTGTAAAAAGTTATCCACAGGTTGTGTGAATAACTGTGAATAAGTGGAAGACTTTCTGAAAAAGAACGGGATAAACGTTGCTATATCAATGATTTGAGGCTGTGAATACGAACGACTGTTTTTGTTGAAAATGTGGATAACTCACGGGACAATTTATTAGTAGACCAAAATAAAAAGACCGAACTTCGCCAGTTATCCACGGTTAATTGTGGATAACTTGTGGATTGGTTGTTGAAAACCTGTGGGTTATTCACAGAATCGTGGATTGTGGGATAGAATGAGAAGAAAACGGGAGATGAAGAATGTGAATATTAAAGTGATCGGGGTCGGCAAGGTCAAAGAAAAGTACTTTAAAGACGGCATTGCGGAATACAGTAAGCGACTGGGTCGCTTTTGTAAGTTTAAGATTGTGGAAGTTCCTGATGAACCTGCTCCAGAATCATTAAGTCAAAACGAAATGGATGAAGTGATGGCAAAAGAGGGGGAACGGATCCTTAGTAAAATTAAAGATCGTGAGTACGTTTTTGCACTCGCAATCCAGG
>NZ_JBHILT010000181.1:0-804 GCF_042193405.1 Bartonella sp. TT110JLCBS | reverse complement strand
ACCTATGACCACTAAAAATGTATCCAAAAAATATGAACTCACAGATGAAATCCACCGTATTCCTGAGGGAAAAACTGTACGTCGTATAAGAGCATTAAGAGATTTTGCAGATGTTAAAGCAGGTGATCTCGGTGGCGTTATTGAAAACGAAAAAAGCTTATCACATGATGGTGATTGCTGGGTTTATGATAACGCCATGGTTGCTATGGATTCTGTTGTTTCTGAAAATGCACAAGTGCGTAATAATGCACGTGTTTATAAAAGTGCAAAAATATCAGGCAACGCTATTGTTTGTGACAATGCTCAGGTTTTTCATAATGCAAAAATTTCTGATAATGCAAAAATTTGTGATAACGCAATGGTTAATGGTAATGTTTTTGGCAATGCAGTTGTTTGTGATAATGCTCAGGTCTCTTTTCTTGGTCATATTTCTGATAATGCAAAAGTTTCTGATTATGCGCATGTAACTGGCAGGGTTTATGGAAATGCACGCGTTTATGGAAATGCTTGTATTTATGGATTTTCTGAGATTTACGATGATGCGCAGGTTTATGACAGGGCTACTATTTCTGAGCATGTAAAGGTTTATGGAAATGCACGGGTTTGTGACCAGGCAACGGTTTATAGCAAGCCTCGTACAGATGGCTATGCACCACCTATCTATGTAAAGATTTATGGCAATGCCGTGGTTAATGGCAATCAAAAAATTTCTGAAGATATTTGTGGTGATGATAAAGCAGCGTAAATAACGGGGCGGGGGGCTGCTTTATAGCAAAAAAGCCGCGTCCTTTAAGACACGGCTTT
>NZ_JBHILT010000180.1:0-814 GCF_042193405.1 Bartonella sp. TT110JLCBS | reverse complement strand
AATCGTTGCCATTTTTGCGTTCCGGAGCATCTTCTTGTAATGCCGTAGCGCGCGAACGTTATATACATAGCCTGGATCGCGACCCGACATTCCCCACTGACTGACATAAGTCCGTAACAAAGTGAGGTAGTCAACCTGGTCCGTCCAACAACCATCTAAGGCAAATAAAATACATGTCCGATAATACTGGTTTAATTGTTGACTATTAACCAATATTTTGAACTTTTCTTCAAGAATTTGGCGACTAAGTCGCTCCAAGTAAGTTTTGATTTCCGCTTTCGTTTTTAAATTCTGTGGAATCTTTTGATAATCATAAGAGAAATGGTTATTCACTAATCTTCGAATGTCCAGCGTTGTCCACGTTTCCCGTTGAGCTAAATAATAATCAATTCCCTGACTGATCCATTTACCTGCCAAACGTTCTAACTGTTTCTTATCAATAATGTTATTCCGTGTATCATAAAAAGCCTTCCTTTGTAAGCGAAGCGTTACCTCATACTTATTTGTCTGTATCCGTTGGTTCTCTTCACCACTTGCTACCCGGCTTTTCAACATCCATAAACTAAACTTAACTCGAGGATTATTCAAACGACTGATTGGTTTCCCCGCATTTTTCTCAGCAATTAAGTGCCGGTAATAATTCCGGAAACGTTCAGTGCTAGCTCCAGAAATAAAGTCCTCCTCTAGGGAAATATAAAATTGACTCGTTCCTGGATCCCCTTGCCGACCAGCCCGTCCAGCTAATTGTAGTTTTACCCGTTCTGGGAGCATTTCAGTTCCGATAACGGCTAACCCACCTTTTTGACGAACTGAA
>NZ_JBHILT010000020.1:0-25132 GCF_042193405.1 Bartonella sp. TT110JLCBS | reverse complement strand
TCTTCCCATGATCAACGTGACCAATCGTACCAATATTAACATGCGGTTTTGTTCGTTCAAACTTGCTCTTCGCCATTTGAGCTCTCCATTTTCCGTCCAAGCCAAGGACTAAGTTAAAAATTAATTACCAACCTGAAATTACGCGTATTTCTTTTGAATCTCCAAAGCAACAGCCGAAGGTACAGGCTCGTAATGATCAAACTGCATTGTATACTGCGCACGCCCCTGACTCATAGAGCGAAGAGTATTCACATAACCAAACATATTTGCCAAAGGAACCATTGCATTCACAACCGTTGCAATACCACGCGCTTCAGTTCCTGAAATCTGTCCCCGACGAGAATTGAGATCACCAATAACATCACCAACATAATCATCTGGCGTAACAACTTCCACCTTCATGATCGGCTCAAGAAGCTGTGCACCTGCTTTCTTTGCTCCATCACGAAAAGCTGCACGAGCAGCAATCTCAAAAGCCAAAACCGAAGAATCAACATCGTGATAGCCACCATCAATGAGAGTCGCTTTTACACCAAGCATAGGAAAGCCCGCAAGAGGACCTGACCCCATAACACTCTCAATCCCTTTTTGGACACCGGGAATATATTCTTTAGGAACAGCACCACCAACAATCTTTGACTCAAAAATAAAGTCATCACCATCATGAGGCTCAAAAACAATTTTCACACGAGCAAATTGACCGGCACCACCCGATTGTTTCTTATGCGTATAATCAATTTCCGCCATTTTAGTAATTGACTCACGATAAGCAACTTGAGGCTGCCCAACATTTGCTTCAACCTTAAACTCACGCCGCATACGGTCAACAATAATATCAAGATGAAGCTCACCCATTCCAGCTATAATAGTCTGACCAGATTCCTCATCCGATTTAACACGAAATGAAGGATCTTCAGCCGCTAGACGGTTAAGAGCAATACCCATTTTTTCTTGATCTGCTTTTGTTTTCGGTTCAATTGCAATCTCAATAACAGGCTCTGGAAATTCCATCCTCTCCAAAATAACAGGCTTCAAAGGATCACAAAGAGTGTCCCCTGTTGTCGTCTCCTTAAGTCCTGCAAGAGCAACAATATCACCAGCAAAAGCTTCTTCAATATCCTCACGAGAATTTGAATGCATTTGAAGCATACGCCCCAAACGCTCCTTTTTCTTCTTCACAGTATTCTCAAGAGAAATACCCTTTTGAACTTTACCAGAATAAATACGACAGAAAGTCAGCGACCCCACAAAAGGATCATTCATAATTTTAAAAGCAAGCATAGATAGCGGAGCATCATCAGAAGATTCGCGTGTCGTCTCAGCCTCAGTCTTTACATCAATACCCTTAATCGCCGGAATATCAACTGGAGAAGGAAGATAAGAAACAACAGCATCCAAAAGTGGCTGCACCCCCTTGTTTTTAAAAGCCGTACCACAAAGAACCGGATGAAACTGAACTTCTACTGTCCCCCTACGAATGAGAGAAACAAGCTGCTCGTTGGTTGGCATAACACCCTCTAAATAAGCCTCTGTCGCTGCTTCATCAACCTCCACAGCCATCTCAATCAATTTCTCGCGATATTCTTCAGCTTTCTCCTTTAAATCAGAGGGAATTTCACTTATCACCGCCGAGGCACCAATAGAACCATCCCACTTTAAAGCCTTCATTTCTACAAGATCAACAACACCTTCAAAGTCATTTTCAGCGCCAATCGGCAACTGCAAAACAAGCGCTTTAGCACCCAACCGAGAACCAACCATCTCCACACTACGATAAAAGTCAGCTCCTATTTTGTCCATTTTATTAACAAAAACCATACGAGGCACGCGATATTTCTCAGCTTGCCGCCAAACAGTTTCCGTCTGAGGCTCCACACCAGCATTTGCATCCAACAAAGCTATTGCACCATCAAGAACACGCAAAGAGCGCTCAACTTCAATCGTAAAATCAACGTGCCCTGGCGTATCAATAATATTAAAGCGACGCTTCCGACCGTCCTGCCCTTCCCAAAACGTCGTTGTCGCAGCAGACGTAATCGTAATACCGCGCTCCTGCTCCTGCTCCATCCAATCCATTGTAGAAGCACCATCATGGGTCTCGCCAATTTTATGATTCTTACCGGTATAGAACAGAATACGCTCAGTCATCGTAGTCTTACCAGCATCAATATGCGCCATAATACCAAAATTACGATAATCTTCAATTTTATATTCGCGAGCCATTATATTTGCCTTAGTTTAAAACTTCTACCAGCGATAGTGAGAAAAAGCACGATTAGCTTCAGCCATACGATGAACATCTTCACGCTTTTTCACGGCAGAACCACGATTATTAGCAGCATCCATCAATTCACCAGATAAACGCTCAACCATCGTCGTTTCATTTCGACCACGCGCCGCCGCAATTAACCAACGAATAGCAAGAGCCTGACGACGATCAGGACGAACATCAATCGGAACTTGATAAGTAGCACCACCAACACGGCGTGAACGAACCTCAATATGAGGAGCAACATTCTCTAAGGCCCGATGAAATAGAGCCACAGGATCTGTTTTCACTCTTTTTTCTACAGAATCGAGTGCACCATAAACAATACGCTCTGCAACTGATTTTTTACCATCAAACATAATGGCATTCATAAATTTCATAATAACCAAATCACCAAATTTTGGATCTGGATTAATCTCACGCTTTTCTGCTCTATGACGACGGGACATTGGCTTTGTCTCTCAATATTATTTTGGACGCTTTGCGCCATACTTTGAACGACGCTGTTTACGATTCTTGACACCCTGAGTATCAAGCAAACCACGAATAATGTGATAACGAACTCCTGGCAAATCTTTCACACGACCACCACGAATCATCACAACAGAGTGCTCTTGAAGATTATGCCCCTCTCCAGGAATATAACCAATCACCTCAAATCCATTCGTCAAGCGAATTTTAGCAACTTTACGAAGAGCAGAATTAGGTTTCTTCGGCGTTGTTGTATAAACACGCGTACAAACACCACGCTTCTGCGGATTCGACTGCAGAGCAGGAACCTTATTACGTTTAACTGGCACCACACGCGGCTTACGAATCAACTGATTTACGGTAGGCATGCAACCTTCCTCTTTTCGATCTATATTCTTCTCACCCAATCGGGCTTTTCTATTTTTATTTCCATCCACCCCAACAGAATCGGAACAGATATCTAAGTCTACACACAAAATCGGGCACACCTGCAAAAAACAGTTCACCCGACCATAAGCAGAGAAGGCAATAGCCTTTTGCACTAGGATTTGCTTTTAATCTTCTTAACACCTGTGAATAATCTTCCGGCTCATATCCAAAACACCTGATTACACCCACATCGGTTATGTCCATCTCTAATAGCGAGAACACGTACATTCGTCAAGAACTAAACAGCAGAAAGTTTTTTAAAATTAAAATAAATTAAATTTTAAAGCTTTAAATTTGCTTTTACCGCTACTCTTGATAAATCAATTTACCATAGTAATATCCCCTATAAATAAAAAAAGTAGCGATATGACTGTACTAAAACATAAATGCAGTAAATTGGATTGCATATTTTATATCTAATGATGAGCGCCATGAAAATAGCAACGTGGAATATTGCCGGAATAAAAGCACGACATGAAACATTATGTCAATGGCTGCAGCAAAGCCAGCCGGACATAGTCTGTTTACAGGAAATTAAAAGTATTGATGAAAATTTTCCACGCGATGCAATTGAAAATTTAGGTTACCATATAGAAACACACGGACAAAAAAGTTTTAATGGCGTTGCGATTCTCTCTAAAAAAACACCAGATGAAGTGATCCGTCGATTACCAGGCAATGATAATGATAAACAAACACGTTACATTGAAGCTGTTTATTCAACAAACAAAGGTGTTGTTCGTGTTGCATCTCTCTATTTGCCAAATGGCAATCCTATCGAGAGTGAAAAATATTCCTACAAGATAGAATGGATGGAAAGATTATATACACATGCAAAATCATTGCTTGCGTATGAAGAGCCTCTTATCCTAGCGGGTGATTATAATGTAATTCCCACCCCATTAGATGCAAAAAATCCTCAAGAATGGTATCAAAATGCTTTATTTCTTCAAAAAACAAGAAAAGCATTCCAACGTATTCTTCATTTAGGTCTTTACGATGCTATCCGGAATGTCACCGATACGCCCTCCTACAGTTTTTGGGATTTCCAAGCTGGGGCATGGCCTAAAAATAATGGGATTCGCATTGATCATTTATTATTATCACCAGAAGCTGTTGATCATCTTATTGGCGCTCATAGTCAGACAGACGTAAGGGGATATCAAAAACCATCTGACCACGTTCCTGTTTGGGTTCACCTTAATATCAATTAAAAAATATAGCCCTCATTTTATAAGATAACAAAAAAATTCCACTCAGAATAATAACTATGCTACAGCATATTAAAGATTATATCTTAAACAACTACAATAAATAAATGGAGGACATAAATGAAGAAATCATTATTAATGCTTATTGCAGCAACGGCCATTGGATTCTCAAGTTTCGCGCATGCTGAACATGATACTCTTGAAAAAATAAAACGAACAGGGGAAATTACTTTAGGTGTCCGTGAATCATCTGGTTTAGCCTACGCCCTTGGTAATAATAAATATGTAGGTTTTCATACAGAAATGGCAGAACGGATCATTGGTGATATCTCAAAAAAAATTGGTAAACCAATTAAAATTCATTATCTTCCCATCACTTCTCAAAATAGAATTCCTCTCTTAAAAAATAATACTTATGATTTTGAGTGCGGCTCAACAACAAATGATATTGCCCGCAGTAAAGAAGCAGCATTTGCTTATACGACATATGTTGAAGAAGTTAGAATTGCTGTAAAGAAAAACTCTAACATTAAATCTCTTGACGATTTAAATGGAAAAACAGTTGCAACGACCACCGGTACAACATCTGTCCAACTTATTCGTAAAAACAAACGTGCAAAAAACATTAACTTTAAGGTCATCAAAGGAAAAGATCACGGAGATAGCTTCTTATTATTAGAATCTGGTCGTGCTGATGCATTTGTTATGGATGCCTCAATTCTTGCTGGACATATTGCAAAATCAAAAAATCCATCTGATTATGTCATTCTTGACACCGTACTTTCAGTTGAACCCATCGCCTGCATGCTCAGATTGCATGACAAAAAACTTGAACAAGCAATCAACGATAGTATCGTCCGTCAGATTAAAGACGAATCACTTGAAAAGCTTTACAATAAGTGGTTTATGAAGCCGATTCCACCTGCTAATACTGTTATGAACCTTCCCTTATCAAAACAAACGAGATATGCTTGGGATCACCCAAACAATAAGCCTCGGGAAAGCTACACAGAAAAAGATTTATAGAATAAAGAAAGAAGAACCACACTCTTTAAAAATTGAGTGTGGTTTATATTTTAGTTCACTTTTTGATAAATTCCGCCTATGTAGATACGGTTGATTTATTGTCTTATTTGTGAATGACTAATTTGAGGGAATATCAATTAATGGACTTTTCTTTCCTTTGTAGAGATGACCTTACTCAAACACTGGTAGCAGGATGCTTGGGAACTCCTGGCGTGAATCATACCTATTTAGATACACTTCTCGATGGCTTAAAAAATACAATTATATTGTCCATCACTTCACTTATATTAGCTGTATTATGTGGTATTATTATAGGAACAATGCGCACTTTACCTAATACTTCCATAATCAATTGTGTATTTCGCACTATCGGTGCTATCTGGGTAGAGATTATGCGTAACATTCCCCTCCTTGTACAGGTATTTTTATGGTATTTTGTTGTTCCTAAGGTCTATCCACCAGCGATGAAATTTTCCCCTATTCTCTTAATAACATGCGCATTGGGATTCTTTACATCTGCGCGCATTGCTGAACAGGTTCGTTCAGGCATTGAAGCTATTCCTTCTGGACAACGCTATGCTGCTATGGCAATGGGATTTACAACTTATCAAAGTTATCTCTATATTATACTGCCGCGTGCTATGCGCACAATTATGCCCCCGCTTACTTCAGAAGCAATGGGCATTGTAAAAAATTCATCTATAGCATTCGCCGTTTCAATAAATGAGCTCATGCAATTTCAATACCAAACAATTGAAGAGGTAAGTCATGTTTATGAAAACTATTTGCTTGTTACGATTCTTTATATTCTTATAGCCTTATTCATATTTATTGTGATGACAGTTATTGAACAAATACTCAAAATTCCTAATTTTCAAACAAAGGAAAATTGAATATGATAAATTTCATAAGCTCTCAGTTTGGACACTATTTTCCTTTCAATTTTTCCGACTTTGATTTTTCCTTTTTCACTTTTGATGTATTTCGTTCTTACATTTTATCAGGTTTACTCTTCAGCGTTTTTCTAACTCTTTTTGCAACGGTATTAGGATTTATTTTCGGAACGCTTTTAGCAATCATGCGCCTTTCTTCCATAAAACTTCTTTCTTGGTTTGCAATCGTTTACATAACAGCTATGCGTTCAATACCACTTGTGATGGTTATCTTATGGTTTTTCGTGCTTCTGCCTTTTTTAACGGGAGCATCCATCGGTGCAAATAAATCAGCACTCATTACCTTTACCGCATTTGAAACTGCTTATTTTGCTGAAATTATGCGTGCTGGCATAAATTCAGTTCCACAAGGACAAAAATATGCGGGGCAAGCTCTTGGAATGACATATTGGCAAAGTATGTACATTGTCATTCTTCCTCAAGCCTTTAGAGATATGCTTCCAGTCTTTTTAACACAAGTCATCATCCTTTTTCAGGATACAACCCTTGTTTATGCCATCAGTGGTCATAGTCTTTTGAATGGTTTTGATATTGCTGCTAATAATTTTGGTGTAAAGCAAGAAGCTTACATCTTAGCAGCTATTTTCTATTTTGTTATCTGTTTTACACTGTCACAAATAGTTTTGTATTTACAAAAAAAAGTGTCCATTATTCGCTAACGGGGAAAAAAATGTCTACTCATATGATCGAAATAAAAAATGTTTCTAACTGGTATGGCGAAGTTAAAGTTCTTAAAAACTGTACAACCAACATTAATAAAGGAGAAGTTGTTGTCGTTTGTGGTCCATCAGGATCAGGGAAGTCAACACTCATTAAAACCATTAACGCTCTAGTCCCTTTTCAAAAAGGTGAAATTTGGATTAATGGAATACCAGTTCATTCAAAACAAACGAATCTGCCTAAATTGCGGAGTCAGGTGGGAATGGTATTTCAACACTTCGAACTTTTTCCACATTTATCTGTCACAGAAAATTTGACAATTGCACAAATTAAAGTCCTAAAGCGGAGCAAAAAAGAAGCACTTGAACGCGGTTTGTTGTATCTTGAACGCGTTGGACTCATTGAACATAAAGATAAGTATCCTGGTCAACTTTCTGGAGGGCAACAACAACGTGTTGCTATTGCACGTGCCTTAACCATGGATCCACTTGTTATGCTTTTTGATGAACCAACATCTGCTCTAGATCCTGAAATGGTAGGTGAAGTACTCGATGTCATGATTAGCTTAGCAGAAGAAGGGATGACAATGATTTGTGTAACACATGAAATGGGTTTTGCACAAAAAGTCTCGGAGCGTGTTATTTTCATAGATCAAGGAACAATTCTTGAAGACTGTTCGTCTAAAGAATTCTTTTCTGATCCGCAAGCGCGAACACCAAGAACACAAGAATTTTTGTCTAAAATCCTAAGTCATTAACCATTATATTATCACCAAAAACTATCTCTATTATGAAATTGGATATAAGAAGGAAGAGTTTAATATCAGATGGAAGAATGTAAAAAATATTACAATCAGAGATTTAAAAACTGTTATTTTTTAAAATATCAGAAACAAGTGAAATTACTGTACGTCTCTCAAATTCATTACAAAGAGTAAAAGGCGAATCCAGTTTCTATCTTTTACGTTAGCTTTTTTATAGGCTGCAGTTAACATTGCCATTCCGCAAATAATTTTTCCTTCTTGAAGAAACATATTTCCAAGCATTGTTTGAACAAAAGGATTTCCTTTTTTTTGCTGAGAGTTGAAACTATCGTGGCTTGTATAGAATTTTTCTCCCTTCCCTTTCCCTTTAAAAAATATTTTTCCTAAATGATATTGAGCTTGAGGATTTCTATAATTCACCGCAGCCCGCATATAAAAACGAACAGCATAAGAAGGATGAGGCTTCACAGGCAATGGAGAAATATCTTTTTTGTATATTCCGCAAGTTTAACCAATGCATCAGAAACATAACTTTCATCTTCTGAACCAAGATCTGTACCTTTTTCAAAGATATATGCAAAAAAATGATATGCCTTGTAATCATCTTTAGGAACACCATCACCCTTTGCATAGATGTAGCCAAGTTTCCAATTCGCACCGATATGGCCCCTCTTAGCAGCACAACGGAGTGCTGGAATAGCTTGATTGATATATCCATTTTATAAGCAGACATGCCACGTTTCAAAAAATAAAACGAACTATCATTGGCTTCTTGCAAGCTATTAACATCTACTGCATTAACAGTAGAAAAAAATCCCCCTCACGTCACAACAATCGTGGCTTTTTTCCATATCTGAAGCTTTTGATCATTTCCCCCTATCTCAATTTTAATTGTTATATCTGTTACAAATTTCTTTGTAGATATTTAAACTCTTCTTTTTAGTAAGAAAAATGAAAGATTTTAAAGTAAAAATTTAAAAAGAAAAAACAAATAGATAAAAACCATCCCAAATGTTCGATAAAATTAAGTATCCATTTTTATATATAACAAATTGATTTTTAAATATAAATCATCATTTTATATTTTGTAACACATCCTTTAACATTCTAGGATTTATCGACCTTAAAATTTTATACGTATGAGCAAAAATCGTTCAATAAAATAACGTGCATTAAACAGCAACTTGAGAATGAAGAGAATACATGATGAATGATAAGCGTTTAAGTATAAAAAACAATACGAAAGATGGATAAATATAATGATGATAGTTAACTTATAACTTCACAACTACCTTACCACCTTAAAGATGAAGTTTTTTGTCTCCGCCAATCTATAAACAATACAGCTTTTTGTTTAACAGATTGCACCTGACATCATTTCACATGGGATTAGTTCATACTTTACACACAAGTTCTACCTTAGAATACTCACCACTACATACAAAAAAATACCACATGTGTAATTTACATACCTTCTATTGCTACTCTAAATGATGATATTTTATAGTAATAAAGCAAGAAATTGATTTATAATTATAATTTTCCTTTTTGCACTTTGAATGAGTCCCTCGAATATCGTAAGATTCTCTCATTCCAAATCTGTTCCATGTTAAATCACTCAAAACCATCCGCTTGCACATTACAAGTAGAGAGAGCTATGTGGATAAAAACTCTGTGTAAGAAAGAACTAAAAATGCCTCTTATGAACGGTCTGAGCTAAGAGTTGTCCGGATTGGACAGAATGGTGCCGGCGCTTGTTACTTCACAAGCATAAAGAAAGGAAGCTCAATGGATTTACCGTTATACCATTCATGATCTACGTCGTGGAATAGGCTTGGATGCCTTAAAAGATGTCTCTTTAATGATAAACATAAAACAATGGATTTCAGTAGAGATTTTATGATCGTTCATGAAAAACTAACAAAAGAAAAGTTTCCTTTAAAGAAGATCTATACCAGCCCTACTGGTATGCAATTATCTATCAAAAAAAATAAAAAGTTGAAATCAATCTAACCGCTCTAAAGCAACAAATATTTTTTTCTGCGCTGCACGCAGTTCTACAACCCTGTTCCGCTCACGCTCAACAATTTCTGCTTTTGCATTTGCTATAAATTTGGGGTTGTTTAACTTAAGCGATATTTTTTCAATATCTTGTTCAATTTTACTGACATCCTTCCTCAAACGAACACGCTCAGCCTCCAAATCAATCAACTGTCCTAATGGTAAACAAAAAACAGCCTCTCCCAAAATCATTTGTGCTGATACTTCCGGAACTTTATCAGAGAAATCAATAACTTCAATACGCGCTAATTTTTTAAGAAGTGCATCATAACGCTTTACACGCTCTCGCGTTACTTCCCCTCCTTCAACAACAATAAGAGGTGCCTGTGTAGCCACTGGAATATTCATTTCAAAACGTACAGCCCTAATCCCTGTGACGACATCAATAAGCCAATTGATATCATCAGCAGCTTCTTCATCTATCAATGTTTCCTCTGGCCATTTTGTCAATGCGAGCATATCCTCACGCTTGACGGCTTGCGTTTCTGTAAGAGACCACAACTCTTCCGTCATATAAGGCATAAAAGGATGAAGAAGTTTATAAACTTCATCTAAAACCCAAGCAGTACAAGCTTGAGCCTCATTTTTAGCCTCTTCATTTTCCCCCTGAAAAATAGGTTTGAGAAGCTCCAAATACCAATCACAGAGTGTATTCCAAATGAAACGGTAAAGAGTGGCAGCTGACTCATTAAATTTATAGTGTTCAATACCAGTCGTCACTGCTGAAATTGTTTTAGAGAGCTCCGTTAAAATCCAACGATTAAGCGCCAGTTTTGCTTGTTCTGGTTTAAAAGCTGGATCATGCTTCACACCATTCATCTGTGCAAATCGAGTAGCATTCCACAATTTCGTAGCAAAATTACGATAACCAGCAATACGGGAAACATCAAGTTTTACATCACGACCTTGTGCTGCCATAATAGCTAAAGTAAAACGAAGTGCATCAGCACTATACTGATCAATAAGCTCTAAGGGATCAATAATATTTCCCTTTGATTTTGACATCTTTGCACCCTTTTGATCCCGCACAAGAGCATGCACATAAACCGTTGGGAAAGGAACGTCCCCCATAAAGTGAAGTCCCATCATCATCATACGAGCAACCCAGAAAAAAATAATATCAAATCCTGTCACAGATAAAGATGTTGGGTAAAAAGTAGATAATTCAGTCGTTTTATTTGGCCATCCTAATGTTGAAAAAGGCCAAAGAGCTGATGAAAACCAAGTATCTAAAACATCCGGATCACGGATTAATTCAACAACCTCACCATAATGAGCAAAAGCTGAATCTAAAGCCTCTTTTTCACTTTTTTCAACAAAAACCGTTCCATCAGGACCATACCAAGCAGGAATCTGATGTCCCCACCATAATTGGCGAGAAATGCACCAAGGTTGAATATTTTGCATCCAATTGAAATAAGTCTTTTTCCAGTTATCAGGAACGAACTGCGTTTTTCCTTGTTGAACAGCCTCTATCGCTGGCTTTGCTAATTCAGCAGCATGAACATACCATTGATCTGTCAAAAAAGGCTCAATAGGGACACCACTGCGATCTCCATGAGGAACCATATGGGTATGATCATCAACAGAAGCTAAATATCCCTGTTCTTCCATCAAAGAAACAATCTTCTGGCGAGCAACAAAACGATCAGATTTATCGAGGTCTTCTACTAACATTTTCAATTCATCTGATAAAATCAACCCATCGAAAAATTCTTCATTTTCACGAAGAAAAATCTCGGCTTTCTGAGTAAAAATATTGATCAAGCGTAAGTGATTACGCTGTCCTACTTCAAAGTCATTAAAGTCATGAGCTGGTGTGATTTTTACAGCACCACTTCCAGCTTCAGGATCAGCATGCGTATCACCAACAATTAATAACCTACGACCAACAAGCGGCAAAAGAGCATTTTTACCGATAAGATTTTTATAACGCTCATCTTCAGGATTAACAGCAATTCCTGTATCACCAAGCATTGTTTCTGGTCGTGTTGTCGCCACTGTTATAAAAGTTGTCGCATCATTTGGATCAAAAGTTTTACCCTCAAGTGGATATCTAAAGTGCCACAAATGTCCTTGAACTTCTTTTTGCTCAACTTCAAGATCTGAAATAGCTGTCAACAATTTAGGATCCCAATTGACGAGGCGCTTATCCCTATATATCAACCCTTGCCTATAAAGCGTGACAAAGACTTCACGAACAGCCTGCGACAACCCCTCATCCATTGTAAACCGCTCACGCGACCAATCACATGAAACCCCAAGGCGGCGCAACTGGTTTGCAATAACGCCTCCAGTTTCATAACGCCATTCCCAAATACGCTCAATAAACTTTTCTCTCCCCATTTCTTGACGCGTTGGCTCTTGGCGTTCTGCAAGTTGACGCTCCACTACCATTTGCGTAGCAATCCCAGCATGATCCATACCAGGCTGCCACAACACATTTCTTCCACGCATCCGCTGAAATCTAACTATTATATCTTGAATTGTCGTATTAAGCGCATGCCCCATATGAAGTGAGCCTGTAACATTAGGAGGTGGAAGCATAACACAAAAAGGTTCTGCACCACTTTTAGAACCCGCTCCCGCTTTAAAAGCCCCACGAGTCTCCCATCTCTTTGCAACCCGTTGCTCTATAGAGGAAGCATCATAGTTTTTTTCTAACATTCTATCCATCCATAACGGCCGCTAAAAAACACAATAAACACCACATATGATCAAAAACCGATCAGAATCTCGTGAATCTCAGCCTTTCACTCGAGAGCTCGCAAAATCGCAAACAAAATTCCCATAAAATGAAAAACATAAAAATAATGTAAAAAATAATTAAGATGCTTTTTTAATCGCCTTCACAATTTCTTCACGCAAAATATCTTCCAGCAAAATAGGCAATTTAGACTGCAACCATTCTGCTATAGCCGGACGCAACACATCCTTAGCAATCTTTTCTGCAGAAGAAATACAATATGCAGACAATTCCACATGACCATCCCTTCCAGCTTCTGATTGTGATTTCCTTATCTCATCTTCATATTCTTTTGCTTTATAAACAGAATTCCGTTCTTCAGAAGAAAGCTTCATCTTTTGCATATCCATACCAACTGTATTATTTTCTGCCTCTATATCCTCTTTCTCTTGCGTTATCTTCCCTCCTTGATTTTCAGAAGAAAGACCAATACGATCAGCTAAAGCTTTCATAGCATCATCAACCGATAAGGTTGTATCATAAATACCCTCGGATGCCACTTCTGAAGCATTCACTGCAACATCTTCATTTAAAAAGTGATCAGATTGAACCGCATTTTCTTCGATTATTTCACGAATAGATGTTAAAATTTCATCCATACTTGGCTCACGTAACACGCTTGAACTCTGTACCATACTTTACAACCTCTCAAAGACGCAACAACAAATAGAATCATATTTTCAGTGTATGCAAAAGAATTATAAGATCAACATGCCTCCCACGATATTTTCAAATATGCTTGTCATAAAGAGGGCGCTACACACAGTTTTCTACACTTTATAAAAATAACATCTCGCCGCAATATTTTTCAACATATTCAACTGTTGATTTACTAATCTTTTAAAAACTAAAATAATTTAAGATCAAAAAGCTACTTTTATGCATTATCGGATATATTGAGCTTTTTTTAACCCTAAATAACTTGCAGTCAATTTACCAATAGAAGATTGAACACTATAGCTTGCCACAACAGCATTACGCTCTGCCATTGCAAGCGCAATTTGAGCATTAATCAATTGAGTACGAGAATTTAAAACATCCAATGTCGTTGCCTGCCCTACACGATTCTCTTGCACACGACCTTTAAGAGCAATTTCAGCAGCACGAACGCTTTCACGGTAAGCAATAACAGATGCGCGTGCGCCCTCCAACTGAAACCAAGCAGAAGTAAGCGCTTGTCTCGTATTGCTATGCGCCAAATCGAGTTGAAGTTGTGCCTGTCCAAGCTGTTCCCTCGATTGGCGAATCTGCGCAGACGTACGTCCCCCTTCGAAGATTGGGACACTTACTGACAACCCTATTGATTTAGAAACGCCATCCTCTCCAGGACCACTGTAAATTCGATTATAAGACGCTGTCGCAGAAAAATCGACCTTAGGGAGCAATGCACCTTCTTTTGCCTTTACATTGTAACCACTCGCATCGACTAAATATTTAGCATAAAGGATTGCTGGATGCATAGAAACGCTCATTTGGTAAGCCATATCAAGGTTGGCAGGAAAATCTCTGGCTACGGGAGGGCTTTTTAACTTTTCAGGATCAGAACCAATAACTTGTCGATACACTGCCTCGGCTGCTTTTACATCAGCACGAGCAAGACTCAGTTCTGAAACTGCCACAGAACGCGCTGCTTGAGCTTGAGCAAGATCAACACGCCCTCCCTCACCCACATCAAATTTTGCTTTATCGGAACGAACTTGCTCTTCAAGAGCTGCCAAATTCTCTCTCCGAAGATCGGCAATACGACGTGCCTGATAGACATTAGCATAAGCCGTCACAGTTTCCAGAAAAGTATTTTGTTCAGCATTACGAAGATACTCACGTTGAGCCTGCAACTTAACTTGCGCTGAAGAAAAGATATTTTGCGTGATAAATCCGTCAAATAATCTTTGATTTAATCTCACGCCTATAGATCCAGAAGTGACATAAGGACCTGTAAAAGACTTATTACGCCCATAGCTGCCAACTCCTTCAACTTGCGGCAATAACCCTGATCGCGCAATGATAACATCTTCTCTGGATATACGCACAGCTGCACGTTCACTATTCAACTTAGCATTATATTTATAAGCCTTAGAAAAGGCATCCATCAATGTTTCAGCACAAACAGCCTCTGATAGTAAAACACTCAACACCAGCAATAAACACGCCTGAAACTTCTTGTTTATTCTAAACATAATACACACAATAACAAACCCCAAATAAATTACAAAATTATCTTTTATTCACAAAACAAACAAGCACTAAAACACAAAACTAGGTGTTTTGAAAAAACAAGGAAGAGGCTTTACAGCGAGGTTAAAAGCACGACGAGCTGAGATGATCCCATCTTCTTTTATATAGATTTGTGCAACAGCAGCATTTCCATGCCCTTCAACCACAACAAGACGTCCACAGTCTTTCATTTGATCAAAGATACCTTGAGGAATAAAATCAACAGATCCCTCAATAAAAATCACATCATAAGGTCCCTCAACGGCATATCCTTGCTCTAAAGGACCATGAACGACAACCACATTATCACATTGATTACGTTCTAAAGCGTCAAGAGCACGTTCAAAGAGAGATTTATCACTTTCCAGCGCAATCACAGACCCTGCAAGTTTTGCAAGCAACGCTGCACAATAACCACTATTTGCACCAATATCTAAAACAACATCTGATGATTTTACAGCGGCAAGCTGTAGTAATTTTGCTAAAGACGCAGGTTTCATCAAATAGCGTGCTGGAATCCCATCTTGCACTGGACATAGAACAATATCGGTATCAAGATAGCTTAACATTTTCATATCTTCCGATACAAAATCTTCACGAGATACCATTAAAAAGGCTTCAAGAACTGATAAATCCGTTACATCGACTGTACGAATTTGATTGTCAACCATTTTGCGACGAAGCTCAGCAAAATCTGCAACCATAACGAATATTTTCTCCTAACCTACAAAAAACAAACAAAACAGCGACAATAAGGGACGAAGATTTCTTAAACTATGGGTGTTACAAAAAAGGACGCTATAGTCAACAATTAGATTTTAACTATATAATCTCTCATACAAAAGTGTCTTCACAAGAATAAAGGGAAATAATCTATTTTCCTATACCTTATCTCCCCTAAAAGCCGTTTCGTTTAAAATCGGCTGGAGGCCTCGCCCGGAATCGAACCGGGATACAAGGATTTGCAGTCCTCTGCGTAACCATTCCGCCACGAGGCCTCGTCAACAAACATAAAGGTTTCAATAAGGGAAGGCAACGCATCCGTCAAGGTGTAGAAATCTTCTCTCGCCTTTTTTCCTCTTATTACACAATTTATCATATTTTTTTAAAAAAAGTAATTTTATCCTTTGCAAATCAGTATTGCTTTGCTATAGCCTTTTCAATTAAATGATTGGGCATCGTTCCCCGGTAGCTCAGCGGTAGAGCAACCGGCTGTTAACCGGTTGGTCGCTGGTTCGAATCCGGCCCGGGGAGCCACTTTTCTTTTATTCCACGTATTTTATTGTTTTTTCTAAAACTTTTAGACATGAAGGTTTTGTTAATAAAAGTAATGGAATAGGATTTTTGCAATAAAGTAGAAACGCAATATCCTACCGGATGTATTTTTTTGCAATGAACGCAAAAAACAATTGATTCATTTTTAAATAGCACAAATAAGATTATTTTTTTCAAACTACCGCGTCTTTATAAGAGAGCACTGCAATTATTTGCACATTATAAATTGCGATTTCTTTTATCAGAGATAAATTATTAAGAATCCTGAGAAAGCCTTCAGAAGACATGACATTCTCGCTATTGTATTATGCAGTCACACGTTTTTTTAAGAGATATCTCTTAAATCCCCCCAGCCTCTTTCACAATGGCTCCAATAAATGGTACAAAATACAATCCACTGATCAGCACCATCTTTACGTACAATAAAGCCGTATACCATCATACTATTTTCCAGCTCTCAATGTTAGCAATACCCCTTTTGCCTTTAAAAGAATTTACAAGAATCATTTTATTTATTTCTTAAATGTTTATCCACACGAGAATCTCACTTGTAACGTGCAAGTGAATATTTTTGATTGATCAATATGAAAAGATTCGAAATGAAAAAATTTTACGATATAGTGAATTATTAAATATATAAAACAGTGAATTATTATTAGACATCAATTTTTAAAATTAAAAGTTATCATTAAAGATAAAACACATCCTTTATAAAAATAATTTTATATAAATAAAATCTACTTTTATTCCCATTTAAAAAAATGGGAATAAAGCAAATAAATAATTGCCTCTACAATAATGATTTTTTAATGATTTTTAAATAAATCCAAACAGTTATAAGTTTTCATTTTTAAAAAATGAAAACCTCTGAAGGATCTTCTTACTTTGACAAGAGCATTTTATAGCTCTTTTCAATTGAGAATAAATCAACAAAAATAAAAATCTCCATACATGATCTTTTTTCAAGACTTTATCTAAGCAGCCTTCTTAACTGATTTCCGAAAACGAAAAGGCTTTACACGCTTTGCTGACGCTTTTGCTTTTTTATGCCTCTCATTTTGAGGTGAAGAATTCTTCCGCTGCAACTGTGCGGTATCATCTTTTCGACCTAAAAACTGTTTTTGACGTTTAGATTTTTTAAAACGGCGTTCCTTATCATTTTCTTTTTCTTTACTTTCTCGCACAATTGGCTTTTCTGGAAACGCTGCAAATTGTTCTGGAACAGCCTCAGCCACCAATTTCATACGAATCAAGCGCTCTATAGCACGCAAGCGGGACCTTTCTATCTTCTCATCAAAAAGCGTAAGTGCTACACCAGATGCGCCATTACGTCCTGTACGACCAATACGATGTACATAACTTTCAGCTTCATCTGGTAAGTCGTAATTAATAACGTGACTTATCCCTGGTATATCAATACCGCGTGCAGCAATATCTGTTGCAACAAGAATCTGTACCGATCTTTCACGAAAAGCTTTTAAAGCAGATTGGCGAGCACCTTGTGATTTATTCCCATGAATTGTTGCAACTAAATATCCTATCTTTGCTAAACTACGTGTGACAGCATCAGCCCCATGTTTCGTTCGAGTAAAAACAATAACCGAATCAAAAGCTGGATTTGTCAAAAGTTTACTTAAAACATTCTTTTTTTCATTCGTAGGAACACAATATAATTTTTGGCAAATCTCTACAGCCGTAGTACCTTGAGGAACAACTTCAATTTTAACCGGATCATTGAGTAAACATTTTGCAAGCGCAGCAATTTCCCTCGGCATTGTTGCAGAAAAAAGTGCTGTCTGACGCTCTTGATGCAAAAGCTTTGCAATTTGCTTAACATCATGAATAAACCCCATATCCAACATACGATCTGCTTCATCCAAAATCAAAAAACGAGATTGGGAAAGATCAACACACTTTTCACGAACAAGATCTCTCAAACGCCCTGGAGTCGCTATCAAAATATCTACACCTGCTTCCATACGTTTAATTTGTTTTAAACGTGATACGCCCCCAAAAATAAGACACGTCGAAAGATGTGCCCCTTTTGCCACAGTGCGAACTGCTTCATCAATCTGAACAGCAAGTTCACGCGTTGGAGCTAAAATCAAAGCGCGTGCAGTTTTAGGGCAGCGTTTATCACCCAAAGCCAAAATCTGACTTAAAATAGGCAAACTAAATGCCAAGGTTTTTCCAGAACCTGTCTGTGCAACACCTAAAATATCGTGTCCTTTCAACATTACTGGAATAGCTTGTTCTTGTATAGGTTTAGGTTTACTCATCCCAGCAATGAGTAAATTTTTAATCAAAAGAGTAGGCAAACCTAACTTTGTAAAAACATTTTCTTCTTTTATAGGCAAAATAAAATCTTTCCTTAGCTGAAGAACCCAAAAGAAGTAACCATCTGAACTCTCCACTCAAGAATCCGCGCAAGAGAAATCCCTGACATTTTAAATGAAGCAACGCCTAAAAAGCGGCTTGCGCAACTCATGAACACCTTGAAATCAAGATAAAGGCGTATAAACTTCACTTTACAAAAAGCCAACAAACCAGCCTAAATGCCTTCACCTCTATTATCTTTGGATTATGATAAAAAAGCAAGAACTTTACGAAATACATTTATCATGAATAAAAACAATATTTAGATCATTTATTTTTTAATGATTGTGTTCATCGGTAAATGTACCTTGATAAAATCAGGATAAATCTCGAGAAAAACTGGATTTTGTAAAGTTTTTTGACCGCCATAAATTAAATACCATTGTGTTTTATCAAAAATCGCCAAAGTTTTATATTGAATGATGCGATCTTTCATCTCAAGAACTGTTGGAATTAAAGCATACACAGTACCGTTATCAGTTTGTAAATACTCTATATTTTCTTTATCTAAATAATAAGCACCAGAAGGCAACCCCTCAAACTTCCTATGCAACTGTTGAAGAAAATCACTACGTAAAGCACTCTCTGTTGTATTCAATCGACGTGCCATCTCTTTATAAAGCCGCTCAGGCATATAACGAGAAATAGACGCAAAATCCCCATTTTTTATAGCATTATTGACATCAACAACGACACTTGAAAGTTCATCTTTTTGTACTATTGTTGGCTGAGATGCTAAACTCTGTTGATTAACAATCAAAAAGAAAAATAGACTCAGCACCGAATAAAAAATAGGTTTCATCATTATACTTCTTTTTTAGTAAAATTTCAGTTTTTCAAATAACAAAATCAAATAACGTTTGATCATCAGTAATATCACGGTAACGCCAACCTAACGTTTGAAATTTTTCCTCTAAAAGACAAAAATTACCGTATTTTTTTGTTTCAATCGCAACCAATACAGAACCAAAGTTTCTCGCTGATTTTTTAAGATATTCAAAACGCACAATATCATCATCTGGTGATAATGTAGAAAGAAAATGACGCAATGCACCAGGATGTTGCGGAAAACTAAAAATAAAATATTTTCTCAACCCTTGGAAACGTAAAGAACGCTCTTTAATTTCTGGCAAACGCTCAAAATCAAAATTACCTCCTGAAATAACGAGAAGAATTTTTTTCCCCTTTAACTCTTGAGGAGGAATACTGTTAAGCGCATCAATCGATAAAGCACCAGCCGGTTCAAGAACCACACCTTCAACATTAAGCATTTCAACCATCGTAGAACAAACGCGGTTTTCAGGAACCGTAATGACAGAATCAGGGGGAAATTGCTTTAAAATTGTATAGTTTAGTGCACCAATTTCAGCCACAGCAGCACCATCTACAAAAGTGTCAATGTTTTCAAGCTTGACGCGTTTTCCACTCTCCAAACAAGCAAGCAAACTTGCAGCTCTTTGCGGCTCAACAAAACGAAGCTTTGTTTTCCAACCATATTCATGTAAAAACTTGCTCACTCCACTTGCCAAACCACCCCCCCCTACCGGCACAATCATCAAATCTGGCTCACTTTCTCCATTGAGTTTTTTCCATTGTAAAGCAGCTTCACAAAGCACTGTTGCCTGCCCCGTAATAATGCGAATATCATCAAAAGGTGGAGCCATTACACCACCGCTCTCTACGACAAAGGATTGCGCAGCTTCATAACATTGATCAAATGTTTCACCAACCAAACGAATATCAATGAATTCTTTACCAAAAATACGTGTTTTTTCAATTTTTTGTTGTGGCGTTGTCATAGGCATAAAAATCACGCCTTTACGTTTAAAATAACGACAAACAAAAGAAACCCCTTGCGCGTGATTCCCCGCTGAAGCGCAAACAAATGCAGAATCTGGTGATATACAGCTAAGCATTTCTGAAACAAAATTGAAAGCACCACGAATCTTATAAGACCGCACCGGTGTTAAATCTTCACGCTTTAAATAAATTTCTGCATCATACTTTTGACTAAGAAAATCATTTCTTTGAAGTGGTGTTTCAGCAAACACGTGATGCAATCCCACCATAGCTTTTGTGACGTCTTGAATAAATTGATTCATAACACTAATCATTTCATACTTTATTTACATTATAAAAGCTTTTTCTATCGATAAAGGAAACTATTGTCAGTCAAAATTTCACTAAAAAATGAAAAATGTTTCTTTTGTCATTAATTCTTGATTCAATAAAAGATATAGCTTATGAGAGAACTCACATCGCGGACGTGATGAAAACGGTAAACATAGCAGACTTAAAATCTGCCGGTCGAAGACCTTGCGGGTTCAAGTCCCGCCGTCCGCACCAGATTATCTTAATCTCTCTTATTTTCCAATGATTTATTAAAAATCAAAAAAATTAAAATATCTTCTAAACCACCTTTCGCAACTTTATTATAACGCTATCAGACGGCACCGCGATGATGCTAAAATACGAATCATTGCTGCTTTTTGAGGTACCTTTTTAGCACTTTAACCTCCTCCTCCTCGTCTTTTAAGATGGAGAGGCAGTTAATCTTGATTTCCTCATCCTTGAGGATGAAGAAATGAGTCGTGTTTTTAACGTTAAGCAGCTTTCACAACAGGGCTTGGTAAAATTCGCTTAGCTTCTGTTATAACAGATTTGTAATGCTTAAGCTCTTCTTCGAGGTCATTTGCATCTAACAAACGCCTTTTCATCAATCCTAAGATTTCTCCAACACCAGCAGCACCATTCACATTCTTAATTCACATTCTTAACCGGAGTAGGATAAGACGAAGAAACATAAGTGAGGTATAGAGATAGATCTAAGTTTAGTAGTAGCAGTTGTTATTTATTGTATTGCTAATTTGGGATTGGCTTATACTCTTCATGACTCTTGTAAAACGACGAAAAGCTCAAAAAAGAGATAGATGAAAAAAACAAAATTATAGATAAAGAAGCTGAAATAATACATGCACAAAAAGATGTGATTCAAAAACAAGAAGCGTCAATTCGAAAATCAACTGCTTCTAAAATTATTTTTCCTCGAATGGCAGTAAAAAATTTAGCCCAAAAGTAGTTTCAAGTACTTTCTCACAAACATTTTTTCAAGACAAGCAATCACAACACGCTCTGTCATAGCGCACATATAAATACGCAACAGCCTTTAATGGGGGAAGATGATCATCAATACACAAACCATTCTCTACCTTGATCTAGGTACCAGGACAAGCTGGGCAATTTCTCGTGTAGACAGCAGTATAACAAGTGGCACTTGTCAATTTTTAATCTTATCGTTCTAAAGGCGATGGTATGCGCTATTTGTGTTTTCAGCAATGGCTTACAAAAATGAAGATAACAACAGATAAAGGCAAAGCTTCACAAGAAGAGATGATTAAGACGGTGAGTGCAAAAGAATACAATCCAAAAGATGACAACGAAGCAAATGCTTTAGCAATTTTATATTTAGTTAAAGAAGGGAATGCGCATGTCTAATGCAATGCCATGGATAAGATTCCTTTTGAATGACTGGAACAGTGAGACAGATGGAATGACATTGGAGCAAAGGGGCATTATATAACGCTTCTCGTTCGCATGTACGATAAAAAAGCACCAATTAAAGAAGATTTTGGAACCTTGCACGCACTTGCAATTGCTCGCAAAAAAGTTTGCAACTATTGTCGAATATCTCATGAAGAATGATAAACTTATTGAGCAAGATAAAGAATATAGATATATAAAACTAATACTATCGTATTAGCAAAAAAATTGGTTCTGAACATTTAGAAACTATCAATTTGATTGGAGAACCAACAGAGGTTGCTGCTGTTGAGATCACATCAGAGCAAATCAAAACGGGTGTAGAAAACCAACCTTCCATTCACGAGCAAAAGAACCTTCCGAAAAAAACTAAACGGGTTAGAAATGACTGTGGCTGTCGTATCCTAATGATTTCGAACCTGTTTATGATTTCGCAATCGAAGAGGGTTTGACTCCAGAGCGTGTCAAAGCCGAAATGGCAAAATTTCGAGATTTTTGGAAAGCTAGAACAGGCAAAGATGCACGCAAAACAGATTGAAAAGCAATGTGGCGCAACTGGGTGCAAAAAGCTATCGAAGATTTAGAGAAAGGAAAAAACTATGGAAATCACTCTCAAAGGCAAAAAAGCGTTGGTGAACACATCTCAGACAGCATCCTTGATATCAAATCTCGATGTCACTTTAAAACACATTCACGAGATAATAGCTCTAGAGCTTCCTTTGGTTTTGAAGAGTGGCAAGCATTGACACAACGGCAAAAAACAATTGCCTTAGATGCTTGTGATCAACTTCATGAATTGTTTTCAGTAAAAGCGAGCAAAGAGGACATAGCCAAGGCAATTCGGATGCTTCCGTGTGATTTAAAAATTTCGCAACAGGTAGATCATGAAGGTATAGCGCTTACCTATGGAATGATTTTGGAAAGTGTTTCTGCGTGGTCACTGATAAAAATGATTAAAGGGATTTTATGCGATGAGGTAGAAGGTTTATCGGATACGTTTTTTCCAAGCACTCGTGAGTTAGTAAGTCGTGACTTGGAAAATAGTCTTTTGACGAAAGCCAATCTTGTACACAAGGTTGTTTTGAACACCCGTGAAAAAAAGCTGAAAAAAGGCAATAAGAGAGAATTCAAGACCACTCGTGTTGGTTGAAAAGCAAGTGAAAAACACTGCAAATTAACAAACTAATGAAAAGTGCTGATCATTTTACGATTAGACATGCATTTAAATCGACAAAAAGGTACCGTACAAAGCGATTTAAAGATTTTATGATAAAAATCGCAATATAAAAACGCTCTGTACGGTCAAATTTAAGGTAAATTAACCTATTGGTAAAATTATGGACTAAAAACATGAGAATATTAAAAGACCTGTTCTTAAAAAAGCGTAAACAGCCAATGCAAAAAGAGTTTGTTGCAACAGCTGTTGGTTATGTTCCTTGGGGAGACGGAGCGGCAGAGTATTTTTACAACCTCTAAGAATAAGAATATGAAGACGTCACAAGAGAATGTGAAAAATTTGATGGTGGTCAGTATTACAAAACACCTAAGAATGCAGATTTTAGTACCAAAGCACAAGTGAAAGCATGGGTTTACGGTGGGAATATTCCGAAAAGCGTTCTCAATTACGAACCTCTCATAGATGAGATCAATAAAGAGATCAAAAAATTATCGAAAACCACAGGAAATAAATATGTTGACAGATAAACAGCTAAGAGACTTGTTTGGCATTATAATTTTTATATTTTTATGTTTTTTAGGAATTAAAAAAAATCTTGACTTTATTCAAAGTATTTTGACATTTGCGTCTGTTTCTTTGGTAATAGTCACAGCGGTTTTTGCAATTTTATGCAATTCCAAGATTCCTTCTGAATTGCAGAGCAACCCAAAATACAAACGCGGAAATACAACAGGTTGGAAGACATTAACACGTGATTTACAACAGTATATGCACAAACTCTTAAAGCTAATAAGTTTAGCGCTTGTCGTTTTAATTTTCCCAAGTAGTTATAAGGAAACAGTTTCTTTGCCTGTTATTTCTAAGTACGTGGAGTATAAGCTTTCTTTTTCATTAGATACTCTTTGGTACTCAGATATTGCTCTTTGGTATTCTTTTTTAGTCTGTGTATTGTTTCTTATATTACATACACGCAGTTTAATAAACATATCTATTTACACACTACAGTGCTCCGTTAAAAAGCCATAATAAAATTTCCGATTTTATAAAACTGTTCAGATTACGTTGTCTCTTCTCAACGTTCGATAAAATCAACAAGAGCATAAAAAACTATCATGGGCTGCTTGATTTTAAAGAACATGACCTCTAGGTGTGAAGAAAGATGGGCTAAGTCTTTCTAAAAATGCCCTACTTGCTCTAAAGGTGAAATATGTGGGATTGGGCTGTTATGCCGAGCTTGCCACAAATCATGCTTTTGTTGCAATTTAAGCCAGAATTCCGCATCATTTAAACCCGCTTTTTCTAACCGTAAAGCTAAGTTAATACTAATCGCCGCATGGCAGTTTAAGACGCGGGATAAAGTTAAACGTGCAACGCCAAGACGATTTGCAGCTTCTGTTACTGTTAACCCTAATTCATCAAGCAATTCTTCTTTCAAAATGCCGCCAGGGTGTGGAGGATTGTACATCATAATAACACCTCAAAACTCAATGGTAATCTTGATAATCAACCAGTTCAACGTCTGTCCCAATGAAACGAAAAGTAACACGCCAATTTCCATTGACACGCATTGACCAGTAACCTTTTAAATCGCCCGTAAGCGCATGTAGACGATACGATTTAAGAGTAACTTGTTCAGGCGCGGATATTGTATCTAAAATTACTAAAATGTTTGCTAATTTTTTAGCATGCGCGGGTTGTATGCCTTTGCAGACTCCTCTTTCAAAGAATAATTTCAACCCTTTATGCTTAAAACTAACGATTGCCATATATACCCTCTTGATACTATACACCATGCATTTATGTCAATTGATTATTGATCAAAGAGCATATTAAACATAATTTTATATGTTAAAAAACAACAATACCGTTTTGAAATAATTGAATAAATAAGCAAATCATGCTAAGATTTTCTATGTATTAAAGTACAAGTTTAAGGTAAGAAAAAACATGCTAAATAAAGT